>JBJEAY010000575.1:0-1521 GCA_051869575.1 Prevotella sp.
GCTTCTACTATACAAATAGGGACATATTCTCCTGACTTCCCCAATACAAATGGGTGTAACTTGCCATGACATTGCCTTGCCTTATCACGGGCGAGTCAACCACATTGCCACGGGCATCATAAACAATGGCTGCCGACTGCGGTCTTGGCTCTAAAAACTGGGTATAATGGAACTCATGTCCGCGCCATTCCTTGCCGTCAATCACCACACGGCGATAGCCCAACGACAGTTTGCGGTCTGCCTTTCTTGAAGTAATCTTATATGGAAGCACGCCACACATCTCCGCCTCACCATCATCAGATATAATACTCTCGCAGAGATACATCATACCGCCACATTCGGCGATAATCCGTCCTCCCCTCTCGGCATATTCCCGTACAGACCTCCTGCATCTCTCCGCCCTATACAATTCGTCGAGATGCTTCTCGGGATACCCCCCTGGAAGATATAGCAAAGCAGTATCCAGTGGAATCTCCCTATCCTCCTCCGGATCGAAGAACTCCACCGTCCCCCGGCTCCTCAATATATCAATATGCTCCTGATAAACAAAAGAGAAAGCCTCATCATTCCGCGCGACAAGAATCTTATTTTCATTTATATCATCTGTATCATCTGTAATTAATATCTTCTCTTTATCACTTTCGCCTTCCAATCTCTCAACAATCCCCCGCCAATCAACACTCTCCTCTATCATATCTGCCAGTTTCCCCGCATCAGCCTTCCTACTGAAATCCAATCCCAAATACCTCTCACCGTTCATCGCCTCCTTACGCCTCGGAATAAACCCAAAGCACTCCAGTCCCACTTCCTCGCAAGCCTCACGAAGCAATTTCTTATGCCTCTCCGATCCCACCTTATTATATATAACACCCAAAACCTTCACATCCCCACAGAAATTCTTGAATCCATAGAGCAAAGGGGCAATGGAATATCCCGTATGACTCGCATCCACCACCAACACCACAGGCAAACCAAGTGTCATGGCGATGTCTGCCGGACTGCCCTTCTGCCTTTCATATCCGTCATACATACCCATCATTCCCTCAACAACAGCAATGTCGGCATCTGACGAGTAACGACGATAAAGCTCCCTGACATACTCATGCGAAGCCATGAACAGGTCGAGATTCACCGATGGTCTGGCGCATACCGCTCCGTGAAACATCGTGTCGATATAATCCGGTCCGCACTTGAACGGCTGCACCTTATATCCCTTACTCGCCAACAGTGCCATCAGTCCTACGGCTACCGTGGTCTTGCCCGCTCCCGACGTGGGAGCCGCTATCATAAATCCTTTTTTCATATCAAACTATTCCACATTTTTGCAAAGGTACATCTTTTCCCCGTAATCCGAAAGAAATTCAATTTCTTTAACTCATTCGCTTGATTTTTGCAGAAACTTTTCGCTTTTATGCATGATATTAAAATAAAAATTGTAACTTTGCAGCCGAATGAAAAAGATTAGGAACATAATGTTTGTGGGAACGGGCAGCGATGTGGGCAAGAGCGTCATCGAGATCG
>JBJEAY010000576.1:0-8366 GCA_051869575.1 Prevotella sp.
CCAACACTCTCAAGCTCAAGCGACGGGTGATAAATGAAAACTATAAGGCAGAAATCGACAAAATGTACGAAGAAAGTTAGAAATGATAACAGCAGAACAACTGAAAGACGTGATGGAGCGCACGGATGCACTCCACAAATATCTCGACATCGACCGTAAGAAAATCGAATTCGAGGAAGAAGACCTTCGCACGCAGGCTCCCGACTTCTGGGACGACCCCAAGCGCGCCGAGGAACAGATGAAGAAGGTGAAGTCGATAAAGAAATGGATTGACGGATATAACGAGGTGAAATCGAGAGCCGACGAACTGCAGCTCGCCTTCGACTTCTACAAGGAGGAGATGGTGACCGAGGAGGAGGTGGACGACAACTATGACAAGGCCCTGAAGGCCATCGAAGACCTCGAACTCCGAAATATGCTCCGACAGAAGGAAGACCCGATGGACTGCGTGATGAAAATCAACTCGGGAGCGGGCGGTACGGAGAGCCAGGACTGGGCGTCGATGCTCATGCGAATGTATCAGCGATGGGCAGAGGCTCACGGACATAAGGTGACCATCAGCAACCTGCAGGACGGCGACGAGGCTGGCATCAAGAGCGTGACGATGGAGATAGAAGGTGGCGAGTATGCCTATGGCTATCTCAAGAGCGAGAACGGTGTGCATCGACTCGTCAGAGTGTCGCCATTCAATGCCCAGGGCAAGCGAATGACCAGTTTTGCGTCGGTTTTTGTGTCGCCCCTCGTGGATGACACCATCGAGGTGTATGTAGATCCCTCGAAGGTGAGTTGGGACCTCTTCCGAAGCGGTGGTGCCGGTGGTCAGAATGTCAACAAGGTAGAGACGGGTGTGCGCCTGCGCTATCAGTATGTGGATCCCGACACGGGCGAGGAAGAGGAAATCCTCATCGAGAACACCGAGAGCCGCAAGCAGCTCGAAAACCGCAACAACGCCATGCGACTGTTGAAATCCCAACTCTACGACCGAGCCATGAAGAAGCGCCTTGAGGCCCAAGCCAAGATTGAGGCTGGCAAGAAGAAGATAGAGTGGGGAAGCCAGATACGCAGTTATGTCTTCGACGACCGCCGTGTGAAGGACCACCGCACCAACTATCAGACAACGGATGTGGATGGCGTGATGGACGGCAAGATCGATGGATTCATCAAGGCCTATCTCATGGAGTTCCCCGTCAATGATGAGGAATAATTAGGAATTAGGAATTAGGAATTAGGAATGCTGCCCCCGTGCTCGGCGCGTCAGCGTCGAGTTTAAAAATAAAAAATAAATAACTAAAAAATAAAAACAACTATGAGCAAGAAAAACAACGCGCGTCGTGCCGCCTATCAAGCACGTCAGGAGAAAGAAGGCAAGAAAGTGGTCAACTGGATATTCGGAGCACTGATATTCCTCGCCATTTGCTTTGTCATCTATTCCGTGTGGATCATGATGTAATATAAAAAGATGGCATTAGAGATTGAACGGAAATTCCTTGTCGGCTCCACCGACTATCGCGACATGGCAAGCTCGCAGAGCCGCATACGCCAAGGCTACATCTGTCGCGAGAGCGGAAGGACGGTAAGGATAAGAATACGCGACGGACGGGGATTCCTCACTATCAAGGGACCCTCGCCCAACGGTATTTCGCGCTATGAGTTTGAGAAGGAGATAACCCTCGACGAGGCTGAACATCTCTTCGAGCTTTGTCAACCGGGAGTGATAGACAAGACGCGCTATCTCGTGCCGATGAAAGACGGACATGTGTTCGAGGTGGACGAGTTTTATGGCGAGAACGACGGACTCGTGATTGCCGAGGTGGAACTCGCCTCAGAGGACGAGCCATTCGAACTTCCCCCATTTATAGAGCGCGAGGTGACAGGCGACCGTCGCTACTACAACTCCCATCTCACCGAGTGCCCCTACACTACTTGGAGTTGAATTTCCTAAGAGCCATACCGAAAAGGGCGGCAAGGCTGACGCCAAGGGCATTGGCGATAAGGTCGATCCAGTCACCACTGCGTCGGCCGTCGGTGCAATACTCCTGCAGCAGTTCGATGCAGCCGCTCATAACTATCGGCAAGAGCCATGCCCACAGGAAGAGCCGCTGACGATTGCACTGCCATTGGTGCTTGACGAGATACTCAATCCATAGAGTGCCGAAGGTGCCACCGTACATCGCTATGTGCACCCACTTGTCGATGAACGCCACCTCGTCGAGCTCGGTCTTCGGGGGAGTGAAGAACGACAGATACCATATTAATAATATAAAGAATGACGATAAGGGATATTTCCTTATGGTCTGCTTGATTTTTATCGCTATTTCTTTCATTTTTTCATCCATTTTATGTTAAAATCCACTTTTTGACACATTTTTTGTATCATTATTTTCAATTTGGGTGCAAAATTAAGAAAATAATTGTAATTTTGCAAGCAAATTAGAGAGAAAATAGAAATGTCACAACAAGAAAGAGCAAAATTCGGCAGTAAGATGGGCGTAATCCTCGCCACTGCCGGTTCGGCCATCGGCTTAGGCAACGTATGGCGATTTCCCTATATGGCAGGTGAGAACGGCGGTGCTGCCTTCATCATCTTCTATATAATGTGCGTGGTGGTGTTGGGACTGCCTTGCATGGTGAGCGAGTTTATCATCGGACGTCATGCCCAGACAAACACCGCCCGTGCCTACAACAAGATTTCAGGTTCGAAGATATGGACGACAGTGGGCTGCCTAAGTGTGCTCACGGGATTCCTCATCACGAGCTATTATGCCGTGGTGTCAGGATGGTGCCTGCAGTATATCTATGCCTCGGCGATGGGTCATCTCGATGGCGACCCTGAGTATTTCAAGCAGTATTTCACCGACTTCTCTACCAATCCCGTCAAACCGATAGTGTGGACTGTTGCCATCCTCGGCATCACTCATCTCGTCATCCAACACGGTGTGCGCGACGGAATAGAGAAGGCCTCCAAGATGCTCATGCCCATGCTCTTCATCCTGCTGTTGGTGTTGGTGGTGTCGTCGTGCATGTTGCCCAATGCAATTGCCGGAATAGAATTCCTCTTCAAGCCCGACTTCTCGAAGGTGACACCCGACGTGCTGCTCAGTGCCCTCGGTCAGTCGTTCTATTCGATGAGCATCGGTATGGGATGCCTCTGCACCTATGCCTCGTATTTCAGTCGTCATACCAACCTGCTGCGGTCGGCAGTGCAGATAGGACTCATCGACACGTTTGTGGCAATACTTGCGGGCCTTATGATTTTCCCTGCTGCATTCTCGGTGGGAGTGAGCCCGGATAGCGGTCCGTCGCTCATCTTCATCACATTGCCAAACGTCTTCCAGCAGGCTTTCGCCGGAATGCCCGTGGTGGGATATGTTATCTCGTTGGCATTCTATGCCCTTCTGTCGTTGGCAGCCCTCACTTCGCTCATCTCGCTGCATGAGGTGAGTACGGCATTCTTCCACGAGGAGCTTCGCGTCGGTCGCAAGAAGGCGGCATTGATAGTCACCCTCTCGTGCAGTGTGCTTGGTGCGTTCTGCTCATTGTCGCTCGGTGGATATGAGGTGATGAGTTTCCTTGGCAAGACGCTCTTCGACATCTTCGACTTTGTCACTGGTCAGGTGTTCCTGCCCGTATGCGGATTCCTCACCTGTCTGATGGTGGGATGGTATCTGCCGCACAAGTTGGTGCGCGACGAGTTTACGAATTGGGGCACTCTCCGTGGTTCGCTCTTCCATGTCTATCTCTTCGCCATCAAGTATCTCTGTCCGGCATTTATCATGATTATCTTCCTTCATCAATTCGGGTTGATATAATATTTTAATTTTTAATCTCGCGAAGCGACAAGATATGACAGATGAAAAGAGAGGCAGCTTCGGCTCCAAGATAGGCATAATTCTTGCTACAGCCGGTTCGGCGGTGGGCTTGGGCAATGTATGGCGATTTCCCTATATGACAGGCGAGAACGGAGGTGCGGCCTTCATTCTCGTTTATATTGTGTTCATCTTCTTGCTCGGACTACCGGGTATGGTGAACGAGTTTATCATCGGACGCCATTCGGCATCCAATGCCGCACGTGCCTATCACAAGATGTCGAGAGGACGGCCGTGGAGGGGAGTGGGATTGTTGGGCATTCTCTGCTCCACCATCATCCTCGGATTCTACTCGGTGGTGGCAGGATGGTGTCTGCAATATCTGTATGCCTCGATAGCTGGCCAACTGTCGGGGGATGCCGACTATGTGAGGAGTTATTTCCAGGAATTTTCGTCGAGTCTTCTCAGACCGATATTATGGTCAGTGGGATTCGTGCTACTCACCCACTTGGTGATTATCCGTGGAGTGAAGAAGGGAATAGAGCGCATATCCAAGTTGCTCATGCCAACGCTCTTCGTCCTGCTCATCATCCTTGTCATTGCCTCGTGCATGCTTCCGGGGGCAATGGCTGGAGTGGAGTTCTTGTTTAAGCCCGACTTCTCGAAGATTACTCCCGATGTCATATTGGCAGCCCTCGGGCAGTCGTTCTTCTCGCTCAGTCTCGGTACGGCTTGTCTCTGCACCTACGCCTCATACTTCGGTCGCGAAACCAACTTGCTGAAGTCGGCAGTGCAGATATCAGTAATAGACACCATAATAGCCATTCTCGCTGGTCTCATGATATTCCCTGCGGCATTTTCGGTGGGAGTGAGTCCAGATAGTGGTCCGTCGCTCGTGTTCATCACTTTGCCCAACGTCTTCCAACAGGCATTCGCGTCGATGCCTATAGTGGGATATGTCATATCCATCCTCTTCTATGCCTTGCTTGCTGTGGCAGCCCTCACCTCCACCATCTCAATGCATGAGATTGGTACGGCATATTTTCACGAGGAACTCAAGAGACCTCGCGCTCAGGCAGCTTGGATAGTGACCATGGGAGCATGCGTGATAGGGGCGCTGAGCAGTATGTCGTGTGGAGCCTATGACCTGCGATTGCTTGGAATGTCGCTTATGGACTTCTTCGACTGCATCACTGCCCAATACATGATGCCCATTGGAGCCTTGCTCACGAGTCTATATATTGGTTGGGGTGCTCGCACAGCAGTGGTTAACCGCGAGTTCACCAACTGCGGCACTGTATATCGTCGTCTCTTTCCCGTCTATCTCTTTATGGTGCGCTTCATTTGCCCTATCCTCATAGCCATCGTATTCCTCAATCAGTTGGGGGTTATATAAATAGCCCTGAAAGTGTGACACCTGTTATGTCGCCTTTCAGGGCTTAATTTTACTCTTCAACAACCGAGAAGTCTTCCTTGCCGACTCCGCACAATGGGCATACCCAATCATCGGGAATGTCCTCGAATGCTGTTCCTGCTGCGATGCCGCCTTCTGGATCGCCTACTTCTGGGTCATACACCCATCCACATGTGTCGCAAATGTACTTTTTCATTTTTTATTTCCTTTCTTTTTTATCGGGTTAATAACTTATCTATCTTCTCAAATATCATTTCGGGAGTGATGCCCGTCATGCAGGCGAAATCACCACGGCGGCAAGGCCTTTTGCCGAATATGCTGCAAGGGCGACAGGCAAGCGGTAGCTGCACTGCATTGTCCTTGCTTTGATGCCACCCCATGAATCCCGCATAGGGGTGGGTGGCTCCCCATACACTCACCACTGGAGTGCCCGTGATTGAAGCCATGTGCATGTTGGCACTGTCCATCGACACCATCACGTCGAGATTGCTCATCAGCACCAGTTCCTGATACATCGACTCAAGATGCTTGCCCACATAGAGGCATCGCCCATGCTTAGAGCACCATGAGGTGAACGTGCGGTCTTCGTCTATTCCACGTCCGAAGAGGAAGATGCGGCAGTGGGGATATTTCTCCTCAATCATATCTATCACTCGCTCCATCCGCTCGGGAGGATACACTTTACCCTTGTGGGCGGCAAAGGGTGCTATGCCAATCCAATGTTCGCCTGAATTGTGCGGACCGATGACAGCGGGCAGCAGGTTGAGATTGCCTTTCTTATCGCAAAATATCGAAGTGAACTTCAAATCCACGGGATACCCCAATCGGGCAAGCACATTGGCATAATTCTCAAACGAGGTAGGCAGTTGCACCATTCGTTTGGCAGTTGCAGAGGTGAGGGCTCGCCGGTCATTGCGATGCTTATTGATATGCGCCACCCTGAAGCGTCCAAGGTTGAATCGCATGCGCAGATATGCAGAGCGAAGCACTCCGTGGAAATCAGCCACGGCAGTGGGTTTCTTCGCAACAAGACGACGGTAGAGGGCGTTGAGCCCCTTGATGCCACGATATTCGCCCTTGATGTCGGCCTCCATGAAATTGACGTTGGGGGCGAGATCTTCAAAGAACGGTCGGGCAAAGCCTCGGCTCAACACCGTTATCCTTACTTGAGGATAGGTCTTGGCGAGGGAATACACGACGGGCACTGCCATGGCCACATCGCCCAAGGCTGAAAACCTGATAATAAGTATGTGCTCTTTCTTCATCGTTTGCCTATGGGATTTATGTGGAGTTTCTTGACTCCTTGAATTACTTTCTGTAGAGAACGGGATTAGTGGAAGGGTCGTTGTACATCTTCATCTGTCGATACACCTTCATGTACTTGCGTCCAGCCTCGATGTCCTCAAGCAGTTGGTCGATGGCAAGGCACAGGTCCTTCTGCTGTTCGAGCAACACGTCGAGCTTGGCGGCACAACGTGCGCGATGCTCCTCGTTGGCGTCATCGCGCTCCACTTGTTCGCGCATGTGGTATATCTTCAGCGCAAGGATAGACAAGCGGTCGATGGCCCATGCCGGACTCTCGGTGTTGAGTCGGGCGTCGGGCAGCGGTTTCACCTCTCCGTATTTCTGTCTGAAGTAACTGTCGATTTCCTCCACGAGGTCGGTGCGGTCCTGATTGCTGCGGTCGATGCGCCTTTTCAGGTTGAGAGCCTCGATGGGGTCGATGTGCGGGTCGCGGATAATGTCCTCGAAGTGCCACTGGACAGTGTCTATCCAGCACTTCATATATAGGTTATAGTCGATGGACCCTCGGTCGTAGGGATTGTTCATCGGCGTGTCCACATTGTCCGTGAGATGGTAGTCTCTTATTGCCTGTCCGAAAATCAGGTTGGAGTGTTCTGTAAATGACATTTTCTTTGTAATTCTTTAAATTTTTAGTGCAAATCTATAAAAACTTTCTGAAATAACCAACTATTTTGCGATTTTTTTCCTATAAAGGGGCGTTTTTTAAATACTTTTGTGTACTTTTGCGGCTGAAATGAAGATAATTGTTGACGATAAGATACCATATATACGTGAAGCGCTCGACAGAATAGAGGCCGACGTGGAGTATATTCGTGGTGCCGACATCAAGCCCGAGGATGTGGCAGATGCCGACGCCCTGATAGTGCGCACCCGCACACGTTGCGACCGTCATCTGCTCGAGGGCAGCAAGGTGGAGTTTGTGGCTACAGCTACCATCGGCATCGACCATCTCGACACCGAGTGGCTCGACTCCGCAGGCATACACTGGATCAACTGTCCAGGGTGCAATGCCTCGTCGGTGGGGCAGTATGTCGAGACATCGCTCATGCGCCTCTCCCTTACCTCGGGAGTGACGGTGGGTATCGTGGGTTGCGGACATGTGGGCAAGGAAGTGAAGAAGGTGTGTGAGCGCATGGGGCTGAAGATGCTCATCAACGACCCCTATGTAGCCGATCCCTCATACGTGTCGCTCGATGATATAATCCGCCATGCCGACATAATCACCTTTCATGTACCTCTTACATATAAAGGTGAACATCCCACATACATGATGGCTGAACGTAGTTTCTTCGACCGTCTTGTCTCACGTGGGCGTCCCCTGGAATGTATCATCAACACCAGCAGAGGAGGCATCATCGACGAACAGTTGCTCATTTGCGCCCTTGACAATGGACTGATAAGGCATGCCGTTATTGACACATGGGAAGGAGAACCCAACATCAACCAACAGTTGATGGAGCGTGCCGACATTGCCACTCCACATATTGCGGGATATAGTGCCGACGGCAAGGTGAAAGCCGACAATATGGTGATAGATGCGCTATGCTGTCACTTCGGTATCAAGAATCCCGGAGAGGTGGTGCCCCCGTCGCTCCCCGACGGCTTTATATATAAAGGTAGTGCGCTCGACCTCTACGACCCCCTCGTGGATTCCCAAAAACTGAAATCTCATCCCGACACATTTGAGGAGCAAAGAGGATGCTATCCACTGAGACGAGAGAAAGCATAGTTATCGCACACAAAAATGCGAACGTGATTGCTCAAAATGCTAAAAATGTGCAATTTTGATACGATAATCATGCACAATAAGGGGTAAAGTGTGCATTTTTCTTCATTTTTTG
>JBJEAY010000577.1:0-8364 GCA_051869575.1 Prevotella sp.
TATATGGCATCATTGCTATAAATAGTTCAAAACAGCAATGCAAATGTCGCCGACCATGGAAGAATCCACACGCAGGCATTTCACTATTGTAATAGATGAGTTTCTATTCGGGAACATAGATGATCTCGCCATTGTCAAGTTCGTAGGCTATGCCAACCTTCTTGCCTTTGGTGCCTTCTTTTCTCGACTGGTCATCTGAGGGGGTATATTTATTGATCTTTTGTCCCTCCTTGGTTATTATCTCCATGTTTTCCTTTCCGGGGTTCTTTACCATAGTGAAGTCTTCTTGCGAGAATATCTCAGTCATGTTGAAGCGTGTCACGAGTGCCACCATCAAAGCCACGGCAAAAACCATAGCAACATCGAAAAGATTGGAAACAACTGACATTGGGTCGTTGTCTTCCAGTGAATGTAATAATCTCCTGTCCATAGCTATTAGTATTTGCTGTTATTGCAGTCAGACTTGTCTTTTGTTTCTGAAAGATATTCCAGTTCTGTCATATCCTTCAGATACCATCGTTGTTTTATCTGTTGTGTGACATAACCTATGGCAGCCGCCACAAGACCGGTTACTGTAGTGGCAAATGCCACCTGCATATTACGTGCCATCGACTCAATATCACCTGAAGAAAGACCGGCAAGGGCTGGGCCCATGGGAATCAGTGTGCCCATAAGACCGAGCATCGGACCGAGCTTTGAGAGCATCTTGGAGGTGGAGAGGTCCTTGTCGGCTTCTATTTCAAACTGTGCAAGCAGACGCTTTATTTCGGCTTTGCTGCCTACCGCCTTTTTCACCTTATTGGTATAAGCCAGACCAAGAGGTGTGTGACCTCCGTTCTTCCTTACAGAAATATATTGTCCGAAGAAACTTCCGATAAGAATCAGTGAACGAAGGAAAAGAAAAATCAGGATAACAATGACGGGCACAAGCAGTCCGGAGGAAATCCAATAAAGAATGTCTGTTATATATTCCATAAATTTAATTGTTTATTATTTTTGTTGATTTAATCTTGTTTGTAATATAACCTATAGAAGCGCATAGCAACAGGAGCCCCATTGATGCAGCTAAGGCAAGCCATTCTATGTCGTCCGTTCCCTTAAACTGTGTCGTGCCATTCACGGTGCATACGATACCCAGTACCATGATGAGCACATTGACAAGAAAGAAAATCTCCAGTCGCAGGTCTTTCTCAGGTACAAGCCATCTGGTAATCATGCTTCCACCTGATAACAAGAGGAATATTATGGCGGCAACCGACCATGCAATAACGGCAAAGCCGACTCCTGTGAAGGCATATATTGCGCTCACCTCTGTGGCAAAGAGCACAGGAAGTATCAAGATGCCAGGGAATATGCGCAGTAAACGATAGAGGGATAATGTCCGTATGCCTATTTTCTCGTTTTTATCAAGAAAGCGTGCGGCAAGAATGGAGTACGACAACTGGCACACCACTTCGATGGTGAGTACAACACTGGTATCGAGCATAAGCCGTTGGTTGCCCAGCCATGCCTCTACCTGGGAGCTGCTCTGCTCTATGGCCCAAGGCCATGACATTCCGGTGAAAACCATGCAGAGGAGGGCAATGCCCCCCATCTGCCAGTATTTCAGGAATGTCAGTTTTAGCAAAGTGCTGAAGACGACGAGCAACATAAGTACTATGACGAGTGTATGCATGGTTTATCGGTTTTGCCTGCGGCGTTTTCGAATGAGTATTGTGATGCCGATTACGGCTGCTATGAATACTGCGAGTACAACAGCTGCCGACACTATGGTGGTCTTGGTATTGGCGGTGTCGTTCAGGGTCTCTTTCTTCATGACCACACCGTCTTTCTTTTCGGCATTGTTGTCGCTGAATTTCTCCTGTAGTTGGCGGGCCTCTTTCTGCATATCCTCAAGTTTTTGCCTTTGTTGCGATGAGGCTTTCCAATAGCCTTTGCCAATAGCTTTAAGCATGGCGGTGGTCATGGTCTCGACAGCCTGCGGGTTTTGTTTCTTCATGAATCTGTCAATCCCGAGGTTATACTTGTCGTTCACGTAAGTGTCATATATCTCGTCCCACATTTCCTTGTCGATGGTGTGCTTTCGGGTGACGCTCCACCCGTAAGTATTTTCCACCACTTCGGCAAAACCACTTGCGGCACTCGCGCCTCCCTTCATTTTTTCCTTAATGTAAGCAGGGTTGAATATGGTGGTGCGGCTCTCTATGCCTATAGCTTCCTTCAGATCTTGCATGCGGTTGTTGTTGCGGTTGCGGTAATCGGCCAGATAAGCCTCGGGCTGTTTGCCTGTGACATGGGTTATGGCGAGGTTTATACCACCCGTAAACTCATACACATGGTCGAGCGAAAGTGCTCCCCACGTATTTGACTGGCGAGGCTGAACGACGGCATCCGTGCGTGTCAGTGCAGCCGTGAAGGCGGCTTTTGAGAATTTCTCCCAACCGTCGGCCGTGCCATAGAAGACACCCATATTGTTAAGATAAACCTCTGCAATCTCACTTTCGTTCTGCCAACCGTCCTTACTCTGCACCATACCTTGGATGCCAGTGCCATAACCGCCGTTGACACCACCGAATACGCGATAGACAGACATTTCACGCGCCTCTTTTGGAGACAATCCCTGCCCTGTGAGATACTTTTCCGACTCTAACACGCCCTTGGTCACTTCGTTTTCATAGATGTCATCTTGGGCTTCTGCCGCCATAGTGACAGCACGGTTGATAAGGTAAAGTCGTGAAGCTGCAAGGTCGCGTAGTTGCCCTGATGTCTGTACAAGAACATCAATACGCGGGCGTCCCAGTTCCTTCGATGGTATGAGGCGCAGGTCGGTAACACGGTCGAAGGCATCACGTACAGGTTCCACGCCAAGCATATATAATAATTGTGCAATAGTCGCTCCGCCTGTCTCGATGAACTCCGACGACCACAGCGTGTAGCTTACCTTACGTGGCAGTGAGTCATGATGCTGTTCGCGATACATCTTCAGGGTGCTCTCAGCTAATGCCTTTCCTTTCTCCCACGCCTCGGCGGAAGGGGTGGCTTCTGCATTTATGCCATAGAGATTTCGTCCTGTAGGCAGTGTGCGGGGGTTGCTCACCACGTCGCCGCCGGTGGAAGGAGCTGTGAATCCACCGTTGAGGGCATTTATAAGCGAAGCCATCTCGTGTTCCGGGGCATTGAGAAGGCCTGTACGGTAGTTGCCTACGTTCTGTATAGTGCGCACCACTTCCATTATGGCGCGGGCTTCTTGCTGTTCCTCCTTGGAATAACGTTCCTGTGTTGCAGCCATCTGAGCCATCATGTTCGACACTTTGTCGCCTCCACCCTTGCTGCCACCTGTGAGACCCATGGCTTTTGCCATCTTCTTAAGGGCTGCGGGCGGTGCTCCCATCTGTTTGGCCTTTTTCAATGCCTCACGCGGATCTATGTCTTTGTCCGTCTTGCCTGCCTTCTTCATCATCTGTCTCATGGCGGTCATTTCCTTGGGAGCATTCATGGCAGCCTCCACCCTTCGGGCTTTGTCGAGTTGCTGCTTAGTGATATTCGCTGTCTGGCATACAAGGTTGTCGTTTGCGGCAGAAGGATTCGCAAGCAACCTTGTCACCAACTGACGTGCAGGGGCGATATAATGTTGCGAGAACAGGGCCTTGTGTTTTTCCGTGTCGTATGTGGCACGCTTCATGAGTTTGTCCAAGGCAAGCAGACTGTAGGCAATGGGTTCGGTGGCCATGGCATAGACCGTGCTCTCAATGCGCTCAGGGGTGTATGGTCGGCTGAGTGTGTAAAGTTCTCCGGTGATTTTCTCGTTGACAAGTTCTTCGGCAAACTCTTCCACGCGGCAGATGTCTTTATCTGTCCACACTGTTTTGTCCGACAGTCTGAGGTCACGGTGGATGCCGAGCCTGACTGCCAGCAGCTGTATCTTCTTTATTACAGTAGCAGATGGAGTCTTTCCGTATGCCGCAAGGGCATCGGTGAGGTCCTTGTATGTGCCTCTCAGGTCGCTCTCCATAAACGGAGGCGTAAGATGACTCTGTATGCCGGCGTAGGTGCGGCGTTTGGCGATGAGAGCCTCACCCACGTTGCCTATGGTGTAGATATAATAATGTGGCAGGTCGCCGATGAGTTTGTCGGGCCAGTCGTCATTAGAGAGAGCCACCTGTTTGCGCGGAGTGTATTCCAGTCCGCCATGGGTGCCGAAGTGTATCAGTGCATCAGCCTTGAAATCTTCATGTATGCGTTTGTAGCACTCTTGGAAAGCGACAGGAGGTATCTGGTCAGTGCCATGTACGATGGCAAAAGTGTCTGTTCCTTCTCCTGCCATGGGTTGGGGAAGCAGGAGGATATTGCCATAGTCGCTTCGTGAAAGGTTGAAATCACTGGCTCTCTGAGGTAGGTTCTTCACATCATATCCCTCTTTCTTCAGTCGGCACAGAAGGTTATAGAGTGACGGAACCCCCTCAAGACCTGAAGCCGTGACAGTGTTCTGTTCTGCATTGCCGAAAAACACGATTGCCACTTTTTTTTCAGAGTTTCTCTTTTCCTTTAGGGCGATATATTTCTCAATGGTTGAAACAAATGTGTTCAAACGGTCGGGCATGGTGTAAACCTCACGTATTCCCTCGCTGTTTTCCCGATGGGCGAAAAGGGCGTATGTGCGGATGGCACCGTCGATTTCTGGCATGATGACACTTTGCGAGAGGAAACCGCCCTGCATGCCTTGCTTGTCGTCGAGCCATTCGTCAGTGGGCATGTTGACATTTAGAGGCGAGAACAAAGGGATGTTCTGCTCTGTGAGCCAATCCACCACACTGTCGCCAAGGCGACCGTGTGCCATGTTTATCATTGCGGCAAACTTCAAGTCACATGCTTCAATAAACGACTTTATGTCTGTTGTGGGATATACGAGATAGCCACGTTTCTCCAATGCTACGGTAAGGTCGGTGGCATCACCCATCTGACCGCTGATTACGATGCGCTTGATTCCGCTTTTCATCATACCATGTTTTTTGAGGAAAGACTCATATTCTCCTACCGATTTAAAAAACAAGTTCTCGCCGTTCCTGTCTTCTGTATTGTAGTGATAGAGCATACCTTCGGGACGTGGAACAACGCTCTCGGCCTTTCCTGTGAATATTATCTTTCGGTCGATGTCCTTACGTATATACGACAGCATGGAGTGATAGTTTTTCCTGCCACCGGACATGAGGTATTTTGTGAGTGTGTCCTGTTGCACTGAGTCAACGGAGATGATAAGGTTATCGGGATTTGTTGCCATCGTGGTCAGAACGGGGGTGCCCGTGAGCGATGCCATTTCAATGGCTTCACGCTGTTCATCAGTGATGCGCAGTCCCATGCCGTTGACCAACACCATGTCATAGTTGGCGATGTCCTCTCCAATATCTTCTGCGTCAATCTCATACAGGTTGACAAACCAGTTGTCGTTGGCTTTTGCTATCTCCCCCATGGTGATAGCCTGGTAATTGACGAAGGCAATACGGGTGGGAGAGCATTGCACATTCCAGAAAACAGCAGCCGCAACAATTATTAATATAGCAAGGATGCCGTATAGTATCTTCTTCTTGTTTTTGCGGAAGGAAAAGTGTATCTTGTTCATACTATTTATATTTTATAATAACTTGTCTATATCTATTGACATGCCGATGGTTAGAGTCGTGCCAATTGTTGTGGGTGAGTTGGCATAGTAATTCCTCGGCTTGTAGTTGAAGATGTTGTCAACGGCAAAGTTTATGTTTATGCCTTTTACAAAACGTTGTGACAGCTGTAACTTCCAAATCTGGTAACCGTCATAGTGTACCGTCTCAATATCCTCGAGCAGGGTGGATGTATATTCAGACACGTCAAGGGCTGACAGCCAACGGCCTGAGAGGGCTATATTCACCCCGTAGTGTTTGCTGAACAGGTGGTCGTAGTCCATTCGCCATGTGATGGAGTGGGGGCGGGCGGCGGTGAGGTCGGGCGTATTGCTATCGACAATGTTTTTTGTGAAGGAGTAGTTTACCTTGGCTCCCATTCCTGCGCTGTGGCGTAATTGCAGACTGGCATCGGCACCGACAATCTGCTGACGTTTGACATTGGTGTACATCTGTCCGTAGGCTCCGTCTATCTGAACGGTGGCCGTTGTGATGTAGTTGCGGAAATAGTTATAATGCCCCGTTGTGGTCAAGCTATATTTTAGGGCACTGCCTATGCTGCCACTGTTCTCAAAGGTCAGCGAGATATTGTGGTTGTTCTCGCTTTTCAAGTCCGGATTTCCATAGATCATGAAGATATTGCCCATATAGAAGTTCATATACATCTCTTTAAGGGATGGGGCGCGGAAACCGTTGGCGTAAGACACGCGGAGTGAGTTGCGACGGTCAAACTTGTACATCGTTGCCAACTTCCATGTCGCTTGTGATTGCTTGGCTGCCGAGAACCAGTCGTAGCGCACACCGGCTATGACGTTCCATTTGTCAGTGACGTTCCAGTCCCATTGGGCATATATGTCAAACGAATTTTGTGAGTGATGGTTGTTATCCTCAGCAAACTGGTATGACATGATGTAGTCGTTCATAAAGTCGAATCCCGCCATAACCACCGAACGGGTGAGCTTCTGCGAGTATATTCCACGGATGATGTTCTGCCGGTTGGAGTAGTCGCGAATGTCATAACGTGTCATCAGACTGTAGTCCGACTTGTCATATTGGTCGAAACTGTAGGCCAATTCCAAATCGCTCTTGTCGTTGAACTTGAAGTTGCCTTTCAGTCCGAGACTGAGGTCGCGATAACGTTCATGACTCTCAGCACTGTTTTCACGTTCGCGGAAGAAGTAACCTGCACGTCCTGTCAGCTTTATTGATCTTGACGGGTTGTATATCAGTCGCTCCTTTACATTATACGAATGGTTGCCATAGGCTGTTCCAATAGATGATTCCTCGCCGGAAAGGTCAAGCGCCTTGGCATCGGTCATCTGGAATGTGGTAAGTGAGTTTAATTTACCCAAATTGAAGTATCCTGATGCCCCGTGGCGCCATTCTTTAGTTTGCCCCTCATATCGGCTGTTCTGGTTGGCTTGCCATGACGCCGATTCGCCCTTGGTGATTATGTTTATCACACCACCCATGGCTGCAGAGCCATAAAGCGTAGAAGCCGCACCCTTGACAATCTCTATGCGTTCCACACCCGACATGTCGAGTCGGCTAAAGTCGATATTGTCCATCGTCTCTCCAGCCATCCTTTCTCCATCAACGAGGAAAAGGATATTGTTGCCGTCATAGCCACCCATGTTCATCACCTGATGTCCCATGGAGAATGTAAACTCCAGCCCGGGCAATTCTTGTTGCAGCAGGTCCTTGATGTTGGTGGCATCCACCTTATCAATATCAGCCCGTGTTATGACTCGTGTCAGTACAGGAATATCCTTCACAGCTTTTGGGGTTCGTGTGCCGGTTACGACAACGGTTTCCAGACAAAACGGGTCTTCACGCCAAAAACCTAATGTATCGGTGTCTGGTGTATGGCTGTATGACGGTGTGGCAGATGCCAGCAGTAGGGCTAATAATAACACGCCCGTACGGGCGTATGTATGTAAGAATTTCATCATTGTGCACCTCCATCCTTTATTTTTACAAACATTGGGTACTTGTATGCCACGGTCATCCATCCTTTTGTTTGGTATCTGTCATTAGACATATAGTTCTTCAGCTGTATGGCGGCACATGTGCCGTCGGAAAACTTGTAGAGGAACACTTTGTCCGACATACTGTAGTTGGGCGGCATAGTACTTGTATCGACATCCAGCCAGAGTCCTGCGGTTTTGTTTTTGTACCCTGGTGCATAGACAAGGTAGCCCTCAAGCATGTGGCTCATGTCAATTGTGACCGACTCATCGCTATACTCATCCTCATTCCATCCTTCGGCAGGAGTTTCTGTCATGTTGCTCTCCAACTCTTCGACGGAGTTATATTCCGTCAGCATCACGCTGCCGACATTTGTCTTGACATCATAGCGATGCAAGGCGAAATCCCACTCTTCTGGTGCTCCGTCTTCACTATAGTCTTCCAGGCTAATAGTGGAAGTTGTCATGGTCAGCGAGTCGCTGTGGAGGTTTATATACACCCATTGCGTATAGCTTGTGGCATCGGCATAGAATGATCCCGACTTCACTACACCGTCATAATATTGCTGTTGTTCCTCCTGTGAAATTCCAGCCCGGTCGTTGTCGTATATGCCTTCCAAAGCATCACAAGCTGAGAACAGTCCTGCGGCAAAGACTGTTCCCAACATTGTAATCATTGTTTTCCTTCTGTTCATATTGTCTTATTTCTGCATGAACTTCTTGCCGTTCCTTACAACTACTCC
>JBJEAY010000578.1:0-8350 GCA_051869575.1 Prevotella sp.
CCTGATTTCCTGACTTAGATATTATCCACTTGCGCTTCTCCTCAGCCCTCTGCAAGTTCTTGCATGCCATGACTACGTGGTAGCCCTCAATAGCTACAGCCCTTGCAATCTCAGAACCCATACATCCGTCAGCTCCTGTGATAATCGCTAATTTCTTCATAATTTAATATTTTTATTGTAAACCTTGAACCGTTGTTCTTGTATTTTCTGTCGAGATATACCTCGGCACCTATTCTCTTTGCAATGAGGCGCGTGAGCGACAAGCCCAAGCCTGGACCCGGAGTGAACTCGTTAATCTTGAAGAATCGCTCGAAGATGTGCTCGCCCTCGCCCGAGGGAATGCCGCGTCCGGTGTCAGTCACAGTGAAGATGGTGCAGTTGTCCTCGTCTTTTGTACATTCGACCATGATACAGCCTTGTTCGGTGAACTTCACGGCATTGTCGATGAGGCAGAGCAACATGCGCACAATGCCTTTCCTCTCGGTGACGATGGTTTCCACTCCACTGATATTGCGGAACAGCATCTGTACATCATCATGAGGTTTGGTGCATTTCGACTTCACCTCGTCGAGTATCTCATCAATAAATACTTGTTCTATGTTGTGCGACTGCTCGTCGCTCTCATATTCCGACATCTCGATAAATGTGTTGAGCATGTTGGTCATATACAAAGTCTGTTCGAAGACAATGTTGCTAAACTGATTTCTTTCTTCCTCCCTGAGGTCGCTCTTGGGGTCGGTGAGGATTTGGATGAAACCGTTTATCTGGTTCAGAGGAGTGCGTATCTCATGCGACATGTTCTTGATGAAATTATCTTTTATGCGCTCGGATTCCGTATCCTTTTTCATTACCTCCTTCTTGAGTTCCTCGGATTCACCAATCTTGATACTCCATTTGATGTAGTCCAATGGGGAAATGCCAAACTTGGCCTCGAATTTGGAGCACAGAGAGTCTGTATTGCTGAATCCACATTCGTGTGCTATCTCACTGAGATCCTTGCCAGTTTCATTTCTCATCATATCTGCTGCCATGATAATGCGCAGTTCCTCGGGATTTTCTTGAGTCTCGGATTCATTTGTCTCTGTATTGCCAAGACGGAGTCGTGTCAGTTCGTCCTGCTTATCGATGATATTGTTGATGGTGTTCACAATAGTCTTGTTGCGCTTGTCGAGTTTGCGGTTGTATATCACCATGGCGGCAAAAAGTAGAGCCGTTACAAACAGAATAAGGGCAAATACCTTTATGGCATTATTTTGCTTAGAGAGTTGCTGGTTCTTATTGGCAATCTCGCGTTCCTTCTCCTGTATCTCGTATATCTTAGCCTGTCTCACTCCGTCCTCTTCGTTGTGTCGAATGGATAGTGAGTCCTGAAGTTTTTTTATAGTCTCGGCTTTGGCAAGAGCCTCGCGATATTTGCCTTGTTCCTTGTATATGAATTTCTCGCATTCAAGAACATAATCAATGAAGGTTTCCGAGATGGTGTCGTTAGAGGCAATGGCATTTTGTCTTATTCTCTTTGTCACCTCTGCAAGGTTCTTCAAATCCTTGATATTGTAGTAATGTTCTGAGAGAATAGTCTCAACGAATGTTGAGTTGGCAAGTGTGGACTTCATAATCTTGGCAAGATATTTGTCCGCCTCTTTCTTGTTGCCAATTTTACTGTAATATTCTATCATCAGTCCATAGGTATTGATCTGACGGTATTCAACCGCACCATCCATATCGACATTCATTTCTTCCAATACTTGGTTGATGTGTTGTAAGTCTGGTATCAGTTTTGCCGCCTCTTCAAATCTATTGGCTCTTAGAAGACTTGACATATAGTTGCCGACAAAGGAATAGGCACTATTGGCAATTTGGAAGTTGGGTTCTTTGTCAAGTGCTGACATAATAACACCTTTTCCCTCTGCAAAGAGTTTAAAACCGCCATTTATGTCGCCGAGGCTTATTAGGCTTAATGCCAATGGTTCGGTTGCCGCTACTTCAAACTCTTTCTTGTTGTTTTTGCGTGCGACCTCAATAGCTGCTTTTGCATATTTTATACTCTGGGCATATTGGTGGGTGGAATTGGCGATGCCTGCAAGAGTGTTCAATATTCTATAATGGTGTTTTTCGTTTTTCTGTAGTGCGATGGAGTCTTTCAAGGCTTGTTGACCATAGTAGTATGCCATCTTGTAATCGGAGAATCCGTTGTAATATACGGCAAAACGCAAATAGTTGATAATGTAAGGAGACACTGCCTTTCTCATCTCCATTGTGTCGATGAGGGCAAGGGCTCGCTTTGGCTCCTGCAGGCTTATCTTTGATACATATTCGGCTGTAAGGGTGCTATCAATACCCTTACTCACTCCTGTCGCCCTCCTGTCTGAGCAGGCAACAAGCAATGACAATGTGTACATTGCAATCAAAAATAGAAATAAGTTACGTTTCATTAGTTTCATGTTGTTGTATATTTACTTTGATTCTATTCTTTTTATTTCATCTTTTAGAGATTTAGGGAGTTCTTCATTCAGATGTTGGTGGCATGCCATGTCGAGGGTGTACATACGGGCGATGCAATAGTTGCTGTGATGGCAGTTGCAACGTGCGCACTCCTCTGACTTCATACGGTTGACGAAACCGGGTTCGTTGAGAAGGGCACGTCCCATCTGTACTGCCTCGAAACCATCGTTGAGCACTTCGTCGATCTTGTCTCTTGCCACCAATCCTCCCACATACACCAATGGCATATCTGGCAGAGCCTTGCGGAATTTCAGTGCATCCTCAAGGAAATAGGCTTCCTTGAACGGTACGGTGGGAATCATATACTTGCCCACCATTCTCACTCCGTATTTTAACCACCAGCAGGTCATGTAATGGGTCATAGTGCGGATGGGCATCTCGCCACGCATCACATACATAGGGGCTTTGCTCACAAATCCGCCACTCAACACCAGTGCGTGTGCTCCGTCCTGCTGCAGTCGCTTTGCCACCTGAAGTGTCTCGTCGAGTTCCATTCCGCCCTTGAATCCGTCGCGCATGTTCATCTTCACCAATACAGCCATATCATTGCCGGCTGCCTTCATCACCTCGTCCATGCACATGTCCATAAAGCGCATGCGGTTTTCAAGCGAGCCGCCATACTCATCCTTGCGATGATTTGTTGATGGCGAAAGGAATTGACTGATGAGATAGCCATGGCCGGCATGCACCTCTACAGCATCAAAGCCTGACTCTCTCGCCAGTCGCACGGAATCTCCGTATGCCTTGGCCAAGCCGGGAAGTTCATCGCCACGAAGACCGCGTACAAACGTGGGAGAATATAGGTTGAATCCCCCACTCGCCCCTACTGGCAGACAACCGCATATCTTCTTGTGCGACATATTGCCGCAATGCCCGAGCTGTATCGAGGCAGCTGCCCCTTCCTTGTGCACTGCATCCGTCAGTTCCTTGAGTCCAGGAACTATCTCGGGGCGCATCCAAAGCTGTCTCTCAAATGACAAGCCGCTCTGGCATACGGCTGCGTAAGCCACGGTGGTCATGCCTACCCCACCCTTTGCCACTGAATGATGATAGTCGAGCAGTTGCTTGGATGGCGCATTTCCCGGACACATACTCTCGAAGGCAGCCGAGCGTATAGTCCTGTTCCTTAGGGTCAATGGACCTATCTTTACCGGTGTGAATAATTTCGATTCCATATTATAATTTATTTATGTATTGTTGATGTAAAAGTTGTTGAATATGTCTCTAATGAACAAATCTTTTTTGCAAGTTCGTTCATATTATGGAAATTAGAGTATCTGCTCTCAGTGTTGACATTGTCTGATTTTGGAATGAGAATCAGAAGATGTCCGGCTACACATGCGTCAAAGCGTGATTTCTCAGGTTTCCACATATCATTGATTTTCTGATGTTGGATATTGATGAGTGGTAAACCAAGTTTTATACATGTATTCAGTATAATCTTTTCACCTTCTGATATTCCAGGTGTGACAAGTGGAATACCCGAAAAAGCGGTGTCCAAGAGGGATTCTTTTTCTCTTTGGAATGCTTCTGTCTCGGTGTATGGGATTCCAGTTGGTGCATCTGGGAGAGCTTGATATTCGATATGGTTTTCTTTTTTTTCCTTTTCTGTGAGTTGACAGTAGCGGGCTTTACGATGGCAGAACACTTGGCGCTTCTCTGGTTTTTTGAGAAGGAGGAAATTGCCGAAGGCACTGTATGTCTCGTCGCCTATTTTGATGTCAAGGCAACGTTGGAAATGGGCGGGAAGGGTGCGGCGGACAAGAAGCCGGTAGGGATTATCAATGAGATAATCCTTCCAGGCCTGAAGCTGGCGGGAGTTTTTTAGGATGCGGTCGTTGTAGCCAGGGGAAAAGAGGGATGGGTGGTTTACACAAGCGACTGATGTCGCTTGCACGAGGGCTGATGTTTGGGGGGCTGATGTTTGGGGGGCTGCTGGTGCGGGCACTGCTGGTGCGGGCGTCTTTTTGTTAGCAGCTCCTGTGCTTGTTGTGTCAGCAACAAGTGGCATTTTTCCTTCCTCCTGCAGCCGCCACCAAGCCCGGCTGCATCCGCCCTTGAATCCGGCTATGATATTCCCTAATGTCTTGCCTTCAGGAAGTCTCTTCCTGATATAAATAATCATGTGGATATGGTCTGGCATAATTGTGATGCGCCATAATTCCACCATAGGATATGTCTTGGTGATTTTCGGTGCTTCTTCTTCAAATACAGCCTTTCCAAGAGGCGAGGGATTGAGATGCGGCCAGTCTTTCGACATCCTTTCCGCTCTTATATTTCCTTCTATTTTACCAAATACCTGCATCCTGCCTTCTGTCACAATTGTAAGCATATATGATCCAGGGGCACTGTAGTCATGTCCCTTAAGTCGGCGGTTGTGGCTTTCTTTTATGCCATTTCTCAACCCTTCTCCGTCTATATAAATAGGTTTTTCTCTCATATATGTTTAAATATTCTTTATTAATAAACGAATGGTAAAATACGTTTTCGGGAGCCAACAGCATCACCGAATTCTTCGCGATAACGCTTGTGGATTGCGGCTGCACGGGGAACGAGATTGGCTGTTGTCCATACCACGAAGAGCCATGCGGCTGGAGTGGAGCAGAGTAGGGCGAAGCCTGTCCATTCCACCAACTCTCCAAAGTAATTGGCTGATGTCACATATCTGTAAAATCCCTTTTGAGGCAGGTAATGACGATTGTCTCCAGGTTTTCGCAGATGGCGGATTACATGGTCGGAATGGAGATTTATAGCCATGCCGACGAAGAATATCGCGATACCCGCGATTGAAGTGGGGTGGGTGAGATATGCCATTCCTTCATCGAAGAGCGATGGGGGAAATACAAACAGGCTGGTGCCTATAAGCAGTCCGTTGATGACATTAAACGTGATGCCCATCAGCATGATGGCAATGGGCATGCGGCTCTTGCCCTTCATCATTAGAGGGAAGACGAACGACCGCTGGAAATAATGCAGTTGGAAGAGCAGAAAAGCGAGGAAAGCGGGTAGGGCAGTGGATGCCCCGTTGCTTGCCCACATATACAACATCACAATGAACACTGGGGCTTCCATCATCACCCAAGCCACCTTGTTGTTGATGGATATGCCCCATTGCTTAGTTCGGAAAATGCCATATCCTGCCTTCACAAAATACAAGGCAATGAAGACGATGACCGCAATTACCGCCATCGCCCACATTGTCATGCAATATGTATCTGCTCCCATCCCTATAAAACTTTAATTCTTTAATATTTTAATATTTTAATTCTTCAATTCTTCAATTCCCCCATCCCCTGGCTTATATATGATGCCGGAGCACTTGATATTTGATGCTGAGCGATAGGTCTTCATTTCCAATTTGTCCCAGCGTATCTCGTCAGTGCGTTGTGCCAATGGGGCATGGGGAATGATACTGCCGTCGCGCACGAGAATCACGCAAGGAATCTTGCCTGTTGTGATAGTCTGATAACCACCATTATACACCTTACCGCTCTGATAGTCAATCCATTTGCCTTCGGGGAGATAGCACATTCGCGACTTTCCGCTTTCAAGCAATGGAGCCACGAGAATCTGCGAACCAAACATATATTCGTCCTCAACAAGCCATGCACCGGGGTCGTTGGGGAACTCAACGAGCAAGGCGCGCACCATAGGCAAGCCACGCTCAGAGCAGTCCTTGGCCTGGGCATACACGTAAGGCATGAGTTTGTATTTCAGCTCGGCACTCTCGCGGAAGGCATCCGTGAGTCCCTTGCTTATGAGCCAAGGCTCTGTGGGAGGCGCACCGTGGGCGCGACTGTGACTTGACAGGAATCCGAAGGGCAACCAGCGGCGATAGAGATCCTCGGGAGTCTCGGTTACGAATCCGCCAATGTCATGACTCCAGAAGGAGAAGCCGCTCAGTCCGAATGACAATCCACCGCGAAGGTCACCAATGAATCCAGTATTTGTTGTGGCTGCATCACCACCCCAATGCAATGGATAGCGCTGCGAACCAGCCCATGCACTGCGAGCCCAGATGACTCCCTCGTTGTCGGCTGAATTGGCTTTCACAGCCTCCCAAAGTGCCTTGTTATAGCGCAGTGGATAGAGGTTGTGTTCGTAGAGTCCGCCCTTACCGCTATGATAGAATCCGTCGAGTGGGGCAGCCTCACCGAAGTCGCATTTGATGGCACCCACGCCCTGCTTAATCAATCCGGCAATCTTCTGCTGATACCAGTTGACTGTCTTGGGATTCGACAGGTCGAGCACGGCATCCTCGTATGGCGACGAGCCGCAGGCATTCTTCACTGCCATACCGCCATCGAGCAATTCGCCGAAGAACTTGTTCTTGGGAGTGAAGTAGGGGAGTTGCCACAGACATACATGGAATCCGTCCTTGCGCATCTGTTTCATCATTGCCACGGGATCTTCGAATCGGTCGGCGGCAAACTGATAGTCGCATTGCCAGTCAACGCCAAACCATCCCGTGTCGAAGTGGATTACATCTGCCGGAATCTTATACTTGCGCAGGTTGGCTGCAATGTCAAGTCCCTCTTTCTGAGAGAAATAAGTGATACGGCTCATCCAAGTGCCGAATGTCCATAGTGGGAGCATCGGACTTTTGCCCGTTATCTCGGTATATTCATTAAGTATGTCTTTCGGTTCGCCGAAGAATACGAAAAAGTCCATTTTCTCGTCGCCCATATACAGACTTTGCGTACCGATGTAGCTCTTGCCGAAATCGGCAGTCACCGGGGCTGAGGTGTGCATGAAGATACCATAACCACGATTACTGAAATAGAATGGTATGGGCTTGTACATTCCCGGTGTCTCGGGTCCTTGCGGGTCGGTGACGAATATCTGCACCTTCTGTCCCACCTTATTCAGTGATGTGAACGACTCGCCACATCCGTATATTCTCTCCTGCGGAGCAAGTGAGAACACGGGATTGATGCTTCGTGAATTGTCGGAGCCACGCTTGATGAAGTTGAACGGCAGGATTTTCACCTGTGTAGAGTCGTTATCGCCAAGAGTGCGTGTCTCGGTCAGTATTCGTCCGTTCTTGTCTTTCAACACGATACGCCACGGATATTTCTGAATCTCTATTGTTCCGTAGGCGGAAGAGTAGGAGAGAGCCTTGGCGGTCTCGCTCATCTTCCATGACCCTCTGTCGTTCTTGGGAACGCCACAGAACATGATGTCGTCGGCATCATTGTCGCGAGGTTCGATGGGGGTTGTGAGCATGGTGATGCGCACTGTTCGCGGACTCACGAAGCGCACTTGGAATTTCAGTTGTGGGTCATTGTCGTATGCAGTTTCGGGGAAGTCGAGCATCTGCAGTCTCTGAGGCCAGAATCCATTGGTGTTGAAAGCCTGTCGCGGGGCAATGCGATAGCGGTTCCACTTCACCTTGCCTTCGCCTTTTGCGGCATTGAAATCCGCCAGACTGTCGGCAAAGAAATACGTGTTGGCGAGATCGCTGAAATCTGCCGACATGTCCTTGGGCTGGTTCATCAGATAACTGATTCCCTCGTTGGTCTTGATCTGTGCCTGAGCGTGCATCGTGGCAGTCAGGAGTAGGGTAGTAATGATTGATTTTGTTGTCATACTTCTTAGGTTTTTATTTTGTTTGTTTTCTTTTATATCCCAACATACAGATGATACCGAGAATCACGAACGGGATACTCAGCAGTTGGCCCATGTCGAGTGGGAGAGAGGCCTCGAATTCCTCCTGTATTTCCTTGGTGAATTCGATGAAGAAGCGGGCAGTGAAGATATATGTGAGACAGAGTCCGAAATAGAATCCTGTGCCCACTCTCTGTGGATATTTCTTATACACCGCAAAGCCTATGAACAGCAGTATGGC
>JBJEAY010000579.1:0-8311 GCA_051869575.1 Prevotella sp.
AATCCACGGAGCTGCAAGCAGGTTGTCGCCGATGGCAATTTCGCATGTTGTCTTGAATCCAGATTCGACGAGCATTACGTCGAGCAGTGCCGAGTCGAGCACGATGTCGCGATGATTGCTTACGAAGGTGTATCTACGACTATTGTCGATGGCAGAGATGTCGATGTCGCATCCCTTGCTCGCCTTCGACAGAAGATCCTTGAGGAACGGATAGCAGAACGCTATCTGGAACTCAAGGTTGGTCTTACACTGCATAAGCTTTGCAGCCAATGCTTCGAACGGAACCTGTGGGAATATCTTGCCCACAACTGTCTTAAACTGCTCGTCGGCAATAAGTCTGCCATACACTTCCGGCAGTTCCTCCGGCTCGTAAGGCCGGATGCTGTCATACTTCTCTGGTATCTTCATAGCAATTCCTAATCCCTAATTCCTAATTCCTCAAAATTGGTTCTCAATGATGTCTGTGAGCACGTCGCTCATCTTAAGTCCTGCAGCCTTCACCTGTTGCGGTATGAAACTCGTGACAGTCATACCAGGTGTGGTGTTGATTTCAAGCAAGTGTATCTTGTCAACGGTTTCGCCGTTACTACCCTTGCCCTTGCCAATGATGTAGTCGATACGTATGATACCGTTACAGTGGAGGATGTCGTAGATATGACTGGTGAGTTCTGCCACTCTCTTGGAGGTATCCTCACTGAGGCGGGCGGGAGTAATCTCCTGCACCTGTCCGTTGTATTTAGCGTCGTAGTCGAAGAACTCGTTGTTGGTGACCACCTCTGTAGCAGGCAGAACCACCGACTTCTCCTTGGTCTTATAGCATCCGATGGAAATCTCGGTTCCCACAAGATATTGCTCCACCATAACATCCGAACTCTCAAGCATCGCCTTGCGGATGGCAGGAGCAAGTTGGTCCTTGTTCTTCACCTTCGACACTCCGAAGCTACTGCCGTCGGCAGCCGGTTTGACGAAACAAGGCATACCAATGCGTGCCTCAATCTCGTCGTCGCTCACCAACTCCTCATAGCCCTTGCGTATGAGCAGACTGTCGGCAACGCTCACTCCGTAGCCTCTAAGATATTGGTTGAGCACAAACTTGTCGAATGTCATAGCTTCCACCAGTACACCACTTGTGGAGTAGGGTATGCCCACAATGTCGAGATAACCTTGCAGTATTCCGTTCTCTCCCGGTGTGCCGTGGATGGTGATGTATGCATAGTCGAAATAAACTGTTTTGTCTTCCTTCTTGAACGTGAAATCGTTGAGGTCGATTTTTGCCGTTGTGCCGTCTCCGAGATCAACGTGCCAGTCAAGTCCCTTGATATCCACAATATAGATATCATAACGCTCTTTGTCGAAGAAAGAGTATAGCCCCTGAGCGGAGCGCAGCGATACGTCGTGCTCCGAAGAATCGCCACCGCAAATGATGGCTACTGTTCTTTTTGTCTGTTCCATAATAATATATATATGTATATGAACTATAATATTTTAATTCTTTAATTTCCATAAGTGGCTTGCCACTTGTGGATCAACGCCTCCATGTCGGGTGGCAGTGGCGATGTGAAATCCATCTGCTTGTGGGTCGTTGGATGAACGAAACCCAATGTGCGCGCATGCAGAGCCTGTCGTGGACATAGTTTGAAGGCATTATTCACAAACTGTCTGTAGCTTGCCGTGCGCTCGCCTCGTAGAATTTCTGTGCCTCCATATCTCTCGTCGCTGAATAGCGGATGTCCGATGTGTTTCATGTGAGCCCGTATCTGGTGGGTGCGTCCGGTTTCGAGAATGCACTCCACAAGGGTGACATATCCGAATCTCTTCATCACGCGATAGTGTGTGACGGCACTCTTGCCGATGTCGCTACCCGGTGGGAATACTGTCATGCGGAGCCTGTCCTTAGGGTCGCGACCTATGTTGCCCTCAATGGTTCCGTTGTCTTCCACAAAGTTGCCCCACACCAATGCGTTGTATTGCCTATGGGTGGTCTTGTTGAAGAACTGTGCACCGAGCGATGTCTTCGCGTCGGGAGTCTTTGCCACAACGAGCAGTCCGCTTGTGTCCTTGTCAATCCTGTGCACTAATCCCACTTGGGGGTCGTTTGGGTCGTAGGATGGTAAATCGCGCAGATGCCATGCAATGGCGTTCACCAATGTGCCGGTGAAGTTGCCGCATCCTGGGTGTACCACCATTCCTGCCGGTTTGTTGATCACCATCAGGTCGTCGTCCTCATAAACGATGTCAAGCGGAATATCTTCCGGTTCGATGGATGTCTCGAATCGTGGTCGGTCGAGCATAAGTGTTACCACGTCACCCGGTCGCACCTTGTGGTTGCTCTTTACCGGACGGTCGTTTACGTGTACATATCCGGCATCGGCAGCCTTCTGTATTCGGTTGCGTGACGAGTGTTGCAGTTTCTCGCACATGAACTTATCTACTCTTGTCGCCACTTGTCCTGGGTCAACCTCAAAGCGGAAGTGTTCGTAGAGTTGTTGTTGCCCCTCGTCAATCTCGTCGTCTATATATTCGTTGATATTCTCTTCTGCCATGTTGTCCTTGCTTTATATTACTCAGGTCCTGTCACCTCTTCGAAGTCGTCAGTTGCCGGTTGGTCGGACGTAAATTCGTTAGGCTCACTCATCTGTAAGTCCGGACCGATGTCTTCATACTCCCCATTGCCAATCATGAGCGAGAGTGGCAAGTCAATAGACACCCTGTCGCCTGCGCTTACCCGTCGTCCTCTGCACAATATTCCATACACCCAGTCCTTCTCGCCAGTTACAACCTTTGGTTCAAGCAGTTTGAATCCCAATGCTGTCAGTTTGGCTGTAGCTTCGCGCACGCTACTGTTGTCGATGATGTCGGGGATAGTCACCGTAGGCGATGAGGGAGAGTTGACCGTCACGTAGATGGTGTGCCCTTTCTTCACGCTTGTACCCTCTCCAGGGCTTTGTGCCAATATGCAGTCGGCAGGCAGACGCTTGTTATATCCCGAGTCGCTCACTACAATGCGCAATCCGTTGTGGTCAAGCAAGTGAGCTGCGTTGTTAAAGGTCATCCCCGTTAGATTAGGTACAGGCACTCCTTCTCCGTGGTGAGTGTAGATGTCGAGACCGAATTTTACACCCACGCACAACAGCACAACCGTCAGGGCCATTGCCAAGAGGTTGCCCCATAGATATTTGCTTTTAAACTTACCGAAGAATTCCTTGGTATCCATCTGTCGTATTATGTAATTAATTGTGCAAAGATTCTTTTAGAACGATGTTGGTGGCACCAGCCTTGCTCTTCACATATTCGCCAGCCTTGTTGCCGCATTGTCTTAGCCATTCGGGGTCGCTCATAAACCGCAGCATTGCAGTGGCAAATGAGTCGTAGTCGGTAATCTCGACACCACCTCCCGAGGCGAGCAGTTGCTGAGCCTCCTGGAATCGCTTGTTGTTGGGACCGAAAAAGACAGGCACGTTCCAAACCGCAGCTTCAAGTACGTTGTGTATGCCGACGCCAAATCCTCCGCCCACGTATGCTACCTCGCCATAATGATAGATGCTCGACAACAGACCGAAACAATCGATTATCAGGCATTGCGCCTTGGCTGCCGTTTCGGTGGTCGCCTCTGTGTAGCGCACCGTCTTGCGATTGAGTTTCGACAGTATCTGTTGCAGGTGGTCGTTGCCGATTACATGTGGTGCGATTATTAATTTCAATTCCGGGTGCTCGTTGAAGAACCTGATGAATATATCCTCGTCGGGCGGCCAACTGCTTCCAGCCACGAACACATGATGGTCTTGCTTAAAGGCCTCCACAATCGGCAGATGCTTGGATTGCTCCATTATCTGCAGAACGCGATCGAATCGGGTGTCACCGCTTATGGTAACGTCGGTGATGCCAATCTTGGCAAGTAATTCCTTGCTCTGTTCGTTCTGCACGAAGAAATGCGTTATGCAATGCAATACTCCGGCATACTTCCTGGCATACCATTTGAAGAATATCTGGTCGGGACGGAATATCGACGACACACTGTAGGCGGGCACATGGCGGTATTTAAGTATGTGGAGGTAGTTATACCAAAACTCATACTTGATGAAGTATGCCATCACAGGGCGTACCAACCTCAGAAACCTTATGGCATTGATAGGTGTGTCGAGAGGCAGGTAGCAGATGATGTCGGCTCCCTCATAATTCTTGCGCACCTCATAGCCCGAAGGCGAGAAGAAGGTGAGCAGAATCTTATACTCAGGATGCTCGCGTCGCAAGCGTTCCATAATCGGTCTGCCTTGCTCGAATTCGCCGAGTGATGCGGCATGAAACCACACATATCTCGCTTCTGGGTCAACCTTCTGCTTGAGCACGTTGAATGCAGCACGCTCGCCGCGCCACATCTTGCGCACCTTCTCGTTGAACAGGCTTGCTATTGCCACGCCCAAGAGATAGAAATGTATCGCGATGTTGTAAAGCATTATCTTTATTGATGTGCTACGTTTGTATTTTAGCCCAATACCTCAATAGCCCGCTTCATGCGGTCGAGGGTCTCCTGCTTTCCGAGGAATGCCGAGATGTCGAACATGCCAGGACCCTTGCCCTCGCCAACGAGAGTGAGTCGCCAGGCATTCATGATATTGCCGAGTTTGTATCCCTTTTGCTCAATCCACTGGTGTACAATGCCCTCCTGGCCTTCTACCGAGAAGTCGTCAATGCCTTCGAGCACCTGCATAAGTTCAGTGAGCTGTTGTGCAGAGTCTTCCTTCCAACGCTTTTTGCGCGTCTTCTCGTCATATTCGGTGGGAGCCACGAAGAAGAACTTGCACAGGGGCCATAGCTCCTTGACGAAGTTCACACGGTCCTTCATCATCTCCACCACCTTGGTGATGCGCTCTATCGACTCGTCAACACCGTTCTCTGCCACTATAGGTGCGAATATCCCGGCAATCTCGACGGCACTCTTGGCAAGGATATATTCGTGGTTGAACCATATACCCTTTTGATAGTCGAATCTCGCTCCCGCCTTGCTGCACTTGGTTATGTCAAACAGTTCAGCCAGTTCGTCAATAGAGTACATCTCCCTCTCAGTTCCGGGATTCCATCCCAAGAACGCAAGGAAGTTGATTACCGCCTCGGGGAAATATCCGCTTTCGCGATAGCCCGACGACACCTCGCCCGTCTTTGGGTCGTGCCATTCGAGCGGGAATACTGGGAATCCCAACCTGTCGCCGTCGCGCTTGCTCAGCTTGCCCTTGCCTTCCGGTTTGAGAAGCAGAGGCAGATGGGCGAATCGCGGCATGGTGTCCTCCCAGCCGAAAGCCTGATAGAGCAGTACGTGCAACGGTGCGCTTGGCAACCACTCCTCACCGCGTATCACGTGGGTAATCTCCATCAGGTGGTCATCCACGATGTTGGCGAGATGATAAGTAGGCAACTGGTCGGCGCTCTTGTATAGTACTTTATCGTCGAGGATGTCGCTCATGATGCGCACATCGCCGCGAATGAGGTCATCCACGTGCACAGCCACTCCCGGTTCTATCTTGAATCGCACCACATACTGGTTGCCTTCGGCTATAAGTCGTTCAACCTCCTCCTTGGGAAGAGTGAGCGAGTTGCGCATCATCATGCGTGTGCGTGCATCATACTGGAAATTCTGTATCTCATTGCGCTTGCCCTCCAGTTCCTCGGGAGTGTCGAATGCGATATACGCCTTGCCGGCATTGAGCAGCTGGTCCACATATTTCTTGTAGATGTCGCGACGTTCGCTCTGTCGGTAAGGCCCGTAGTTGCCTCCGAAGGATACACCCTCGTCAAACTTTATACCGAGCCACTTGAAAGATTCTATGATATATTCCTCGGCTCCGGGCACAAACCTGGTAGAGTCTGTGTCCTCGATTCTAAACACCAGTTCGCCCCCATGCTGGCGGGCAAACAAATAGTTGTAGAGGGCAGTTCTGACGCCTCCGATATGCAATGCCCCTGTGGGGCTTGGTGCGAATCGCACCCTTACTTTTCTTTCTGTCATAATGACCAAATCATCTAATATTTGTGCAAAAGTACAAATAATTTTTGATTTATCAACCATTTTTCTCAATTATTCTTTGTCAATTCGATTTTTTTTTGCATTTTTGCACTGTCAAATCATTTAAAAGGACAAAAAAGATGAGTTTATCCGTATTGAAAGACAATTTCTCATGGCGTGACCTCTTTGTTAAAATAGGTATCACAGTGCTCACCGTTGGCATCATCTGCTGGATGATGCCGAGAGACAGCCGCAGCCATTTCAGGTGTGAACAAGGTAAACCTTGGAAGCTATCCGACCTCACTGCCCCTTTCGACTTCCCCGTCTATAAATCCGACGCGACAATGAAGATGGAGAGGGATAGTATCATGCAGGCATACGAACCATATTATAATTATAATAAGGAGATGGAAGCCGTGAATGTCAGTAAGTTCGTTTCTGATTACTCCGAAGGTATCCCCGGTGTGCCCGACGACTATATCAGCATTATTGCCAATCGGCTTCACCGCCTCTACCAGAGAGGAATAATTGGCACAGCCGACCTTGCGAGAATGGACAACGACACCATGCGCACCATACTGCTTGTCAATGGCAAGAATGCCGTGCCCATCGAACTTAGGCAGTTGCTTTCCACCAAGGCCGCCTATGAACAGCTTTTCCTCGACAAGTCTATGGATGCCTTTAGGCCTGCCCTCCAGAAGTGCAATCTCAACGAGTATATACAGGCCAATGTAGTGTATGACAAGCAGCGAAGCGAGTCAACGCTCGAGGATATGCTTGCCAGTGTGCCGTTGGCTATGGGGGTAGTACAGAAGGGTCAGAAGATTATCGACCGTGGCGACATTGTGGATGAATACACCTACAGGATTATCGACTCTCTGCAGAAGGAGAACGAGAGGCGCAACAGCAACGAGATGCAGATTAGGCTTACCGTCATGGGACAGACACTCTATGTATCGATGCTGATAATCTTCCTCACGGTGTATATCTCGCTTTTCCGTAGGGACTATTTCGAGAAACCGCGAAGCGTGGCGATGCTCTACACTCTCATCATCCTTTTCACGGGCATCACAGCCTTGCTTGTTCACAACACCATTGGTCATGTCTATATCGTGCCCTATGCCATGGTGCCTATCTTCGTACGTGTGTTTATGGACTCGCGCACTGCCTTCTATTCCCATGTCATCATGGTGTTGGTATGTGCTTGCATGCTCCAACATCCCTTTGAGTTTATCATAATCGAGACGATGTCAGGACTTGCAGCCATCTATTCACTCCGTGAGTTGCAATACCGCTCGCAGCTCTTTAAGACAGCGTTTGTAGTGACTTTTGTGTCGATTACCATGAACTTTTCCTACGACCTCATAAGGTTGTCGGCATTGGAAGAACTCGATCATAGTACCTACAACTATCTCATTGTCAATGGAATGTTGCTCCTCTTTGCCTATCCTTTGCTGTATATCATTGAAAAGATGTTCGGTTTTACTTCCGACATATCCCTCATCGAACTGTCGAACACCAACAATCCCCTGCTTCGCCGAATGAGTGAGGTGGCTCCCGGCACTTTACAACATTCCATACAGGTGGGCAACCTGGCTGCCGAGATAGCCAATAAGATTGGTGCCAAGAGTCAGCTTGTGCGCACAGGTGCGCTATATCACGACATTGGCAAGATGCTCAATCCCGTGTATTTCACCGAGAACCAGTCGGGAGTGAGTCCTCACGACAATCTTTCCGAGATAGAGAGTGCTTCGATGATTATCAGCCATGTCACCGAGGGACAGAAGATGGCAGAGAGATATAATCTACCGAGTGTCATACGCGACTTCATCTCCACCCATCACGGCCAGGGCAAGACAAAGTATTTTTATATCAAATACAAGAACGAGCATCCTGATGAGGATGTGGATGAGTTGCTTTTCACTTATCCCGGACCGAATCCGTTCACCCGCGAACAGGCCATACTCATGATGGCCGACTCTGTTGAGGCCACATCGCGCTCGCTCAAGGAATATACCGAGTCAAGCATACGCGATATGGTGAATACGCTTATCGACGGAATGGTGGCTGACGGATTCTTCCGCGAGTGCCCTATCACCTTCCGCGACATCACCTATTCCAAGACGGTGCTCATCGAGAAGCTCAAGACAATCTATCACACCCGCATCAGTTATCCCACGCTAAATGGGTCTTCTGAGGGGAATCAAGAGGAGACAAAAGGTTAATTAAATATAATTATGCGGGCGTTTCTAAGGAAATTCCGAACAATTTTATTACCTTTGCGGCGAATTTTTGAAAATAATTGTTTAAATG
>JBJEAY010000580.1:0-1506 GCA_051869575.1 Prevotella sp.
AGCCCCACGGAGCAGACGCACGTCATAGCCTCCAGCTTCTCTATCGTCAGCGCGCCCGCCTCCACCGCATCAATCATGCCTTGGTCTTCGCTGACCGGGATAAAGGCCCCGCTCAGTCCGCCCACGTAGGACGAAGCCATGATGCCGCCTTTCTTCACCTGGTCGTTGAGCAAGGCCAAGGCCGCCGTAGTCCCGGGAGCCCCGGCATACTCCAACCCTATCTCCTGAAGAATCTCAGCCACACTATCGCCCACCGCCGGCGTAGGCGCCAACGACAGGTCGATGATGCCGAACGGCACACCCAACCGGCGTGAGGCCTCCTTGGCCACTAACTGACCCACCCGGGTAATCTTGAACGCCGTCCGCTTGATGGTTTCGCACAGCACCTCAAAGCTGGCTCCCCGCACCTGCTCAAGCGCGTATTTCACCACACCGGGACCACTGACCCCTACACTCACCACGGCATCGGCCTCGGACACGCCATGGAACGCACCGGCCATGAAAGGATTGTCATCGGGCGCATTGCAGAGTACCACCAGCTTGGCGCAACCCAGCGACATGCGCTCCTTGGTCAGCTCGGCTGTCTCTTTCACGATGTCGCCCATCAGCCTCACAGCATCCATGTTGATGCCCGTCTTGGTGGAGCCCACATTGACTGAGCTACAGACGAGGTCAGTTTCGGCCAACGCCCGGGGGATGGACCGAATCAACAGTTCATCACTACGGCTCATGCCTTTCGACACGATGGCCGAGTAGCCGCCCAGGAAGTTCACACCCACCTCGTGAGCCACCCGGTCCAGCGTCCGGGCTATCTGCACATAGTCGTCCGGAGTCTGGCAGGCGGCCCCGCCCACCAGCGCAATCGGAGTAACGGCAATGCGCTTGTTGACGATGGGGATGCCGTATTCCTTAGAGATGTCCTCGCCCGTGCGGACCAGGTCCTTCGCCAAGCGGAGAATCTTGTCGTATATCTTCCGGCAGAGCACGTCCAGATTGCCGTCGGCGCAATCCAGCAGGTTGATACCCATCGTGATGGTACGCACATCGAGGTTCTCCTGCTCAATCATCTTGTTGGTTTCTATAACTTCTGCTATATTGATCATACGTCTTGAGTCTTTTTTGAAGGTTTATATACGGTGCATCATGTCGAAGATTTCCTCGCGCTGGCACTTCACCTGCACGCCCATCCCCTTACCCAGTTCGGCCAGCTCGGCGGCAGCCTGCTCGAAAGGCTTCTCCATGTCGGTCATATCCACAATCATCATCATGTTGAAATAGTCCTGCACGATGGTCTGCGAGATGTCCAAAATGTTCACTTTATGTTCTGCCAGGAATGTGCACACTTTGGCAATGATACCCACCGTATCCTTGCCCACTACGGTAATAATTGTTCTACTCATTTTCTTCTTTGTTTAAAACAAGGGGCAAAGATACACAATTTAACGTAATATCAACCAAAAGCCCTCCAGACGAGCCAAAAGGCAGGATATCTGGAGGGCATTTTTC
>JBJEAY010000581.1:0-8229 GCA_051869575.1 Prevotella sp.
CTGAGAACTTCCCAAATGGACGAAAAGACTATTGTCTTTAACTCCTTTAAACTCCATGAACTCCTTGAACTCCCAAAAAGTTGAGCAAAAGCGAAACTTAAATATCATATAAAAACAAATTTACTTAAAAACAGAAAAACGGTCGGGAATCGTGAGATTTCCGGCCGTTTTATTTGTACAAAAAAGCAGTGGTTAGTCGAGATGGAACAACTCCTGCAAGGGAATGCTGACAGGGGAGTTGTCGGGATTGACCTCCATGATGTCTGCCATCATGTCCCACCAACGCTGGGTGATGGGGTCAACGTTGGAGGTGTCCTGACTGTTGGTGTCCTTGTCGCATTTCTGCACGGCAAAGAGCAGGTTGGTGTCCTTGTCCCAGAAGATACTGTAGTCGCTCACGCCCTGGTCCTTGATCATCTGGACGAGTTCGGGCCAAATGGCGGCATGGCGCTTGGCATATTCTTCCTCGCACCCTTTCTTTAGATACATCTTAAAAGCAAATCTCTTCATAATTCCTAATTTCTAATTCCTAATTCCTAATTTAAAGAAGTTGTGGCAGGAAGCTGGATATTATCAATATCACGATTCCGACGATGAGCACTGCGATGGTCTTGGGCGAGCAGCCCTTCCACTCCTTGAGGATAATGCCCCAAATGTTGGAGAACACCACATTGAGTGCCATCAATATGCAGAACGAGAGGGTGGTGAGCGTGGCTGACTCGGTGAGGAATCCCTTGCCGAGCGACAAACCGAAGAACTGGCTATACCACAATGCTCCCGCCAGCAGACAGAAGAGGGCGTTGTTGCCCCATACGGATGTCTTGCGATAGTCGCCCCATGTGCCGTTCTTACTGTTCTGATAGAAGCAATATACGGCATTGGTGATGAATCCGCCCACGGTGACGAGCATAGTGGCAGGGAGGGTCTTATACATGTCGGGAGTGAGGTCGCCGAAGTTGATGTCGGCACCGAATGCAAGCCCCACGTTAAAGCATCCGCTCATGAATCCGGCAAGAAGAGCAATGGCGAGACCCTTGGGGAAATTGAAATCCTTGACAGCCTCTTTCTTCTGTTCCTCAGAGAGCGACGAGGCCTTCATACTGCCCGCAACACCGATGACGGCAATGCCGAGAAGAGTTACCACCACTCCGATGATTACCGACGAGGTGAGCGACGCCAAGGCATTCTGCTCGGGGAAGAAGATATTGAGCAAAACGGGCCCCATGACAGTGCCAAGACCGGCACAGGTGCCAAGGGCTATACTCTGTCCGAGAGCCACACCGAGATAGCGCATGGAGAGTCCGAAGGTGAGACCTCCCACTCCCCACAACACTCCGAAGAGCATCGTCATCACGATATTAAACGAATTGCCGCTATTGAACAACTCGCACATCGAATGTCCCTCGGGCACGGCAAGCCATGCCCCAAGCAGCGGCAACAATAGCCATGCGAAGACTCCCTGCACAATCCAGTAGCTCTCCCAACTCCAGTCCCTAATCTTGTTGATGGGGACATAGCAACTGCTTTGGCAGAAAGCTCCGATGGCTATAATAAATAAACCTAACGTAATATCCATTGATATGAATGAAAATCCTACTCTCTATTACTCAGCACTTCGGCCTCATATTTCTCGATGTCGGCGATATACGACTCTCCAACGGGGATGTTGTTCTTGAGATTGAAGTAGTCATACACTGCTCCGAACGGCAATGTCTTCTCTTCCTCAAGCAAGGCAAGACGCTGGAAGAACTTGCCCTCGTCCTCATACTTGCGCAGCAGGGGAAGCGGTTCGAGAAACGCCTGAAGAAGCGACTTCTGGGCAGCACGCACACCGATGACATAGGCTCCGATGCGGTTGATGGAGGCGTCGAAATAGTCGAGACCGATGTGGGCACGGTCGAGGGCGTCGGCACGCACAAGTTCGGAGAAGAGGTTGCGGGTGTTGTCGTCGAAGAGGGTGACATGGTCGGAATCCCAATGCATCGGGCGTGACACATGAAGCATCAGTTCGGGAACAAACAGAAGGAGCGACGATACTGCATCGGAGACATTCTCGGTCTGCTCGTAGTGACCGGTGTCGAGGGTGTACATCACGTTGTTCTTTGAGCAATAGCCTGCATAGAAGTCATGCGAACCAACGGTGTATGCCTCAAGACCGATGCCGAAGAGCTTTGCCTCAAGGCAGGGCTTCATGTCGGGCAGAGGTTCGGCAAGAATCTCGTCGAGACTCTCCTTGAGTATCTGGCGATAGCGGAGCTTCTCTACGGTGTAGTCCTTCGAACCGTCGTGCACCCAAATGTTCATGATTGAGGGGTCGCCCTGAGCCTTACCCATGGCGTCGGCAATGCGACGGCAACGCTTGGTGTGCTCAATCCAAAATTCGCGGATGGCCTTGTCGGGGTTGGACAGGGTGAGATAACCGCTCTTGGGATGGGAGAACGACGTGGAGTTGAAGTCGAGACACATATTGCGCTCCTTTGCCCACTGCATCCAGCCCTGGAAGTGCTCAACGCCCACCTCGTTGCGATCTACAAACTTATTGCCAAACTCTCCGTAGGTCTCGTGGAGATTGAGGCGCAAGGTGCCGGCGAGCAGGGATGTCACCTTGTCGATGTCCTGACGCAGCTCGTCGATGTTGCGAGCCTTTCCGGGATAGTTACCTGTGGTCTGGATACCACCTGAAGCTGCCTCGTTGCTCTCGAAACCGACCACATCGTCGGCTTGCCAGCAATGCAGTGATATTGGAGTCTTCTCCAACAACTCAATGGCTTTGTCTGTATCGACACCGAGAGCGGCATAGCGCTCCTTAGCAATCTCATAATTCTTCTTTATCAATTCTTCTTTCATGATTATATATGTTTTAATTCCTAATCCCTAATTCCTAATCCCTAATTCCTAATTCCTAATCCCTAATTCCTAATCCCTAATTCCTAATTCCTAATTACCTTCAAAAACTTATCATAAGCCTCATCCCACAGTGCCTTGTCCTGAGGCTCGAAGACACGCTGCTCCACAGAGTTGGCGATGATGCCCCTCATCTCCCAAATATCATTGACAATGCCGGCAGCCTTGGCCTGAAGCATGATATTGCCGATGGCAGTAGCCTCCTGAGGACCTGCCTTGACGGTGACACCGCAACTGTTGGCAGTCATCTGGTTGAGATAGTTGTTGAGCGAACCGCCACCTATAATATACAATGTGTCGAGGGGGAAATCGGCAAACTCCTTTAGCCAAGTGAACACCTGACGATAGCGAAGTGCAAGACTGTCGAAGACGCAACGGATAATCTCGGCATAGCCTTGCGGAACATACTGCCCTGTGGTGCGGCAATAATCCTGTATAGCCCCTATCATCGAGGGGGGATTGGCAAAGGCAGCGTCGTCGGGGTTGACGAGACATCTGAACGGCTGCTGAGCCATAGCCTCGGCCTGCAGGTCGGCATGCGACTGCGGAGCATCGACAAACTCCTTGCGGCAACGCTCGTAGATCCACATGCCACAGATATTCTTGAGGAAACGGGTAGTGCCGTCGATTCCACCCTCGTTGGTGAAATTCAACTCACTGCTGCGGGCATTGATGACGGCATTGCGGGTCTCGATACCCATAAGGCTCCATGTGCCCGAACTGAGATAGGCAAAATGCTCGTTGGCTGCCGGAACGGCTGCCACGGCACTGGCTGTGTCATGACCTGCCACAGCCACTACGGGCACGGCTCCAAGACCAGTAATCCTCTGCACCTCGGGGGTTAGTGTGCCTACGACTGTTCCCGGCATAACCATCTTGCCAAATCTGTCGCGAGCAATACCAAGACTGGCGAGCAAGTCGGCATCGAGGTCCTTGGTCATCGGATTGAGCAACTGCGACGTGGATGCAACAGTATATTCGCATACGGCATTGCCGGTGAGCATATAACCGAGGGCATCGGGGATGAACAGTATCTTGTCGGCATTGGCAAGGGCTGAATTGCCAGCCTCGCGCATGGCATAGAGCTGGAAGAGGGAGTTGAAGTTCATAAACTGTATTCCGGTCTTCGCATATACCGTCTGCTTATCCACTGCCTTGTCGAAATATTTCTCCATAGCGCCCACGGTGTGAGGGTCGCGATAGGCAAGCGGATTGCGAAGCACTGCACCGTCGTCGGCAATGCAAAGGAAGTCGCATCCCCATGTGTCGATACCTATACTGGCAATCTCAATCCCGCGCTTTGCCGCCACCTTCAAGCCGTTGATAATCTCGGAGTAGAGGGCATATATATCCCAATACACATGACCTCCGGTCTCGATGAGGTTGTTGTTGAAACGAGTGAGTTCTTCCTGCTCTATCTTGCCATCACATAGCGACCCGACGATGGTGCGTCCACTGGTTGCTCCAAGATCTACAGCGAAGAAATATTTCTTATTGTTCATTGTTTATATGAGTTTTTAATTATGGGTTTGTTGTAATTCGGTTGCAAAGTTAGGGGTAAAAAACAATATTGAACAACAATTTTTGACCTTATAGCATTGTTTTTTGACTATCGTTTGGTCTTTTCATTATTTGTTAGTATCTTTGCACAAAATCAAGCAAACTAATATACGTATGAAGAAACAATTTATCAAGACATTAGCAACGTTTTTACTTGTAACGACTGCTGTTGGAAGTGCTGTAGCATCGGAAAAGATTGACAGGCGCGAGGTGGTGACTCGCCATAACCCACATGTCACCCAGTTGGACTCTCTGTCATCACTCACAGTGGGGAACGGAAGATTTGCCTTTACCGTGGATGCCACAGGATTGCAGACTTTTCCTATGAAATATTCCAATGGAGTGCCGCTCGGGACAATGAGCGAATGGGGATGGCACTCGTTTAGAAACCCTGAAGGATTTGAGGCGAAGGACGCATTGGCAAACCATGATTTCCGCCGCGGTCATCCCGAATACTACTCGCTTCAGATAAAGCAACCGGAAAGGACTCGCAAGGCGGTGGATTTTCTGAGGGCCAATCCCCATCGGCTTCATCTCGGAACAATCGGTCTCGACATCTCTGATGACACAAAGATAAACAACATCGAACAGAATCTTGACCTTTGGACTGGAAAAATCGACAGTAAGTTTGCATATAACGGACATACATATCACGTAGAGACAGTATGCGCCCCCGACGCTGATTGCATTGCCGCGAACATCACATCCAATGGCAATATAGGAGTTGTGTTCAGTTTTGCATATCCCACAGGAGGACATTGTGACGATGCCTGCCGATGGGATGCCGACAACCTGCATAAGACATCATTGGAAACGATGAAGAACGCAGCCATAATCAAGCGACAGATCGACAATACTATATATTATATATATGTGAAATGGGATGGCAAGGCTGAGATTCAACAATCGGCACAACACAGAATCATCCTCAAGGCGAAAGGCAACAGCCTATCATTCTCAGCAATATTCATGCCGGAATATTTACGAGAATCCGAATTATCAGGAGACAATGCGAAATCCCCCGCCACCCCCGACTTCCCCACATGCGCCAAGGCCTCGGCCAATCGCTGGAGCTCATATTGGAACGAGGGAGGATTTATCGACCTCGGCAATGTGAAAGACAAGAGAGCTGCCGAACTGGAGCGACGCATCATACTAAGCCAATATCTGATGGGAGCACAAGAGGCAGGTGATATTCCTCCCCAGGAAACCGGCCTCACATACAACTCGTGGTTTGGGAAATTCCACCTCGAAATGACATGGTGGCACCTCGTTCACTATGGTCTGTGGAACAAGCCCGAACTGCTCGACCGCCAACTCTCGTGGTATGCCTCGGCCGAGGACAAGGCGCGAGCAATAGCCCAACGTCAGGGATTCAAGGGAGTGAGATGGATGAAGATGACAGACCCCTCGGCTGAGGAAGCTCCATCCAATGTCGGTTCGTTTCTGATATGGCAGCAGCCTCATCTTATTTACATGGCAGAACTGCTTTATCGTGCGGCTAAATCGGAGAACGAGCGGACAAGAGTACTGGATAAATATGGCAGACTCGTGGATGAGACTGCCCTCTTCATGACCGACTTCGCTGAATATGACTCATCTCACGACAGATATATCCTTCGTGGTTGCATACCCGCTCAGGAGACTCTGAAAGCCGACTCCACGGTGAATCCGCCATTCGAACTGTCGTATTGGCTCACAGCACTTGACATGGCACAGAATTGGAGGACAAGACGCGGACTCATGACTATGGCTGAGACGCAAAAGGTGATGGAGAAGTTGTCGCCCTTGGCATATAATGCCGACAGCCTGTATCTTGCGGCAGAGAGTGCCGTAAACACCTATTCGGACATACGAATGACAAGCGACCACCCAGCCTTGCTCGGAGCATTGGGAATGATGCCCGACAACAAACTCTTGGACAAGAGGGTGATGGCAAAGACACTCAGATGGATATGGGACAACTGGAACTGGGACAAGACATGGGGATGGGACTATCCCATGACGGCAATGACATGCGCGCGACTTGGCGAGGCTGACATGGCTGTGGATGCATTGCTCATGCCGAAGCGCACAAACACATATCTCGTCAGTGGACACAACTATCAAGACCAAAGGCTCAGGGTGTATATGCCAGGCAATGGCGGATTGCTCACTGCCGTGGCAATGATGTGCGCCGGATGGGACGGATGCAACACCTCCACGCCTGGATTCCCCAAAGACTGGGAGGTGAAATGGGAAGGACTGCTGCCAATGCCGTAATATACAACTCAACTTTAGCAAGTAGGGGAAGTTAAAGGAGTTAAGGGAGTTAAGGGAGAAGTTTCCTTGAGCGAAGCGAAAAAAAGACGTATGTTTTTCCCCTGAGAAATTCCCTTATGGACGAAAAGACTATTGTCTTTAACTCCTTTAAACTCCTTGAACTCCTTGAACTCCCAAAAGTTGAGCATATGCGAAACTTAAATAATTAATTATGAGAATACTGATAATATTGACATTGCTTAGCCTCGCCTTGCCCAGGGTGATGGCGGGAAGGAAATACCAATACTATCCCGACGGACGGGAGATAGTGTGCCTTAATGGTGAGAACAGATATACAAGGGCATTATACGGAACTCACGGCCCATTCCGCCTTGAGACATCCGACCGTCCGATATTCGCGACATTCAAGAAAGGTGAGTGCCGCAACCTTGGACTATATGCCATTATCGGCAAGAAAAGAATTGCCCTCGACTCCGCATACTTCGACTGCGAGGCACGCTATCTTGGTGGGCGGAGAACATATCGTCTGAGCCATGACGACATCATAATAGACATATATGCCATGGCATCATTCATTCAAGAAGAGGATGCCGTGTGGAGATTCACAACATCATCCAAGAAAATTCAATTTGAGGCAGTACTCGCCAATGCCCGAAGCAGCAAGTTTCAGCGTAATGGCGACCTCGGAGTGGATGACCTGACAAAGTTTGATGCCGACTCCAAGACAACCACAATTTCCGTCGTCAGATGGTCAGGACATGGAGAGACATATCTCCTATTGAAAGGCAACAAAGAGTTAATAACAAGCCCCAACCCCTCCCTGGGGAGGGAAGATGGATATGCAGATCTAAAGAAAAGGTTTGATGAAGAGGAGAGAATAAGACAGGGCATCATGTCGCGAGTGGAGATTAATACTCCCGACCCTCTGTTTAACACCCTCGGCAGTGTGCTCATGGCTGCCGCCGACGGACTATGGGACGGTGAGACTTGGCAACACGGATGTATCGGCTGGAGAATGCCGTTGGCTGGTTGGCGAGGGTGTTATGTGGGAGATGCCGTAGGGTGGACTGACCGCTCCTACCGCCATTTCCAAGCCTACGCTCGCAGTCAGGTGAGGAATGTGCCTGCCACATTGCCACATCCACGTCAGGACTCTGCCATGAATATGGCGAGAGCCGAAAAGCGATGGGGAACACAGATGTACAGCAATGGATATATCTGCCGCTATCCCGACCGCACCGACGTGATGCACCACTACGACATGAACCTCAACTATATCGACGGACTGCTATGGCATCTCTCCTACGATGCCGACGAAAGAAAGCTCAGGGAGTTTTGGCCGGTATTGAAGAGCCATCTCGAATGGGAAAAGCGCAACTTCGACCCCGACGGCGACCATCTCTATGATGCCTATTGCTGTATCTGGGCTTCAGATGCCCTCTACTACAACGGTGGAGCCGTCACCCATTCCTCGGCATACAACTATCGAGGCAATATGCTTGC
>JBJEAY010000582.1:0-8186 GCA_051869575.1 Prevotella sp.
GATTGCCCTCATCCCCACACAACCCAACGACAACGGTGACATTCGTTTTTCGATGTGCATCGACGGAGGTGAGGAGCGGGTGTTCTCACTAAAAGAACCATTCCGCTCGGAACGTTGGAAACTGAATGTCCTCAGGGGACAGGCCATTAGGGAGATTGAGCTGAATGGCTTAGCCCGCGGAAGGCACACACTGAGAATCAAGGCTCTCGACAATCACATCATTGTGGATCAATGGAACGTGGATTTCGATAAAACCCGCAAGAGGTATTTGATTAAATAAATATATTATGAAAAAAACATTTGCAACCGTAATGCTTGCCATGACGATGGGAATGGCTTGGGGACAAAAGACAATAATCTCCCCTACAGTTCACGAACGACTTGACCGCGGTGTGGTGGCACTGCCTGCTCAGGACAAGGGGATATTCGTGAGTTGGCGACTTCTCGGCGACGATGCCAAGGACGTTACATTTGATGTTGTGCGCAACGGCAAGACAATAGCCAAGGGCATCAACTCTACCAACTTCACCGATGCCGAGGGAACGGTGACATCCACATATAGCATCATTGCAAGGCAAGGCGGCAATGAGAACGCATCCAAGGAAATCACCCCTTGGGGAGAGATCTTCTATCGTATGCCTATCGACCGTCCTGAAGGCGGCGACACACCCGACGGAAGGTCATACACCTATTCGCCCAACGACTGCTCTGTGGGGGATGTTGACGGTGATGGCGAGTATGAACTGATTGTGAAATGGGACCCGTCGAATGCCCACGACAACTCGCACGACGGATATACGGGTGATGTCATCCTTGATTGCTATAAGCTGACAGGCAAGCGTCTGTGGCGCGTCAACCTCGGGCGCAACATCCGTGCAGGTGCCCACTACACACCGTTTCTTGTGTATGACTTCGACGGCGACGGCAAGGCTGAGATGATATGCAAGACGGCTCCTGGTTCTACCGACGGCAAGGGGCAGTTTGTCACAATGTCTGCCACTGATGAGGAGATTAAAAAGATAGACAACTCCGCCGACTATCGCAACCGTCTTGGACGAATCCTCGTAGGCGAAGAACTTCTTACTGTATTTTCTGGAATAAGCGGCGAAGCACTGCACACCGTATGGTATAATCCCAACCGTGCCTACGGTGTCGGGGGCAAGGCGGAATATGCCGGATGGGGTGACTCGAAATGTCAGGGCAATCGTGGCGAGAGGTATCTCGCCTGTGTGGCTCATCTCGATGGCATCAACAGGAATGCAAGTGCAGTGATGTGCCGCGGATATTACACACGCTCTTATCTATGGGCAGTGGATTATGATGGTAAGAGGCTCTCCACAAAATGGTTGCACGCTTCTGTAAGTCCTGAGGAATGGAATCTTCACGACAGTAATGGAAAGATAGTGAAATCGGCAAAGGGTATGAAGGCAACAGCCTACGGACAAGGAGCCCACAGTATTGCCGTGGCAGATGTAGATGGCGACGGATGCGACGAGATAACCTATGGTTCTGCCGCCATCGACAATGACGGTAGTCTGCTATATTCCACAGGTCTTGGACATGGCGATGCCATCCATCTATCCGACCTCGACCCCGACCGTCCGGGACTTGAGTTCTATATGGTACACGAAGCCCGCCCGTATGGAGCCGACCTGCGTGATGCCCGCACTGGCGATCTTCTCTTCCAGGAACATGCCAATGAGGACACAGGTCGTGGAATGTGTGCCGACATTGACCCCAATCATCGCGGTTGTGAGATGTGGCATATATGTAATAAGGAGGTAAAAGACATCAAAGGAAATGTCATCTCTAACACCATGCCGCCAATGAACTTCCGCATCTATTGGGACGGCGACTTACAGGAAGAATTGCTTGGCAATATCGACCGCCGTCCGCTCTTTCCTCCCTGCCTGTATAAGTGGAATAGCAAAGAGGTTGAGCCATTACCTCTGGGCAACGGCAGTATGCTGCACGAGATGGGCAATTCGGGTTCGTGCAACTGGACGAAGGCCACTCCTAACCTACAGGCAGACCTCATGGGCGACTGGCGTGAGGAACTTATCTTCTGGGATGTCACTGATGCCTCTCATCTGAACATCTTCACCACCAATTGTCCCACCGACTATCGTGTACCCACTCTCATGCACGACCACACCTATCGTATGGCAGTGGCATGGCAGAACGTGAGCTACAATCAGCCTCCGCACCTCGGGTACTATCTGCCGGATTTATTTAAATGAAGAGTGAAGAATGAAGAGTGAAGAATGAATACAAACCAAATATTAAATGTTAAAAATCAAATATTGTTGTAGGACATATAATATAAATATGTAATTTTGCAGCGATTTTGAGAAATAATGATACGACCTAAATAAACAAAATGAAAAAAAGAATACTGATGGGAGCAATAATAACGCTCTCTACATCCATGACTTTTGCACAAGTTGCAAAACCCATGGAGGATGTCAACAAGGTGGTGGATAACACCCTCGACAGTCTTAACAAGGCTAAGACCGCACGAATACCTGCAGGAACGAGCCGCAAGGGAAACAATCTGGTGCTTTTCCTAATTGGCAACTCCACCATGCGCAATGGTACGTTGGGCAATGGCAACAACGGACAGTGGGGATGGGGCTACTATGCACAGGAGTTTTTCGACGAGAACAAGATAACCGTTGAAAACCAGGCTCTCGGTGGTATGAGCAGCCGCACCTTCTACACCCGCCTTTGGCCTGATGTGCGCAAGGGAATACGTAAGGGCGACTGGGTAATCATCTCCATAGGTCATAACGACAACGGACCTTATGACAGCGGAAGAGCGCGCGCAAGTATTCCCGGTATAGGCAAGGACACACTCAACGTGACAATCAAGGAGACAGGAGTGAAGGAAACAGTCTATACCTATGGAGAATATCTTCGCAAATACATCAACGACTGTCGTGCCGTTGGCGCCAATCCAATCCTTATGTCGCTTACCCCTCGCGATGCCTACGACGACAATGGTAAGATAGTACGTGTCAACAAGACTTTCGGACTGTGGGCTAAGCAGGTGGCTGAACAGGAGAACGTGCCATTTGTCGATCTCAACGAGATTTCGGCATCCAAGCTCGATGCCTATGGCCCTTGGAAGGAGAAATATCATTTCTACACCGACCATATACACACAAGCCGCTTCGGAGCGATGATGAACGCAAGGTCGGCAGCCGAGGGTATCGCCGAGAGCAATGACCCGAAGCTTGCCCCATTGCAGGCAATGATGCACAATGTGGAACTGCCCACCGAGGAGGTGAAGCGTGAGAAAGGCAAACCCGTAGTGTTCATCACAGGCGACAGTACGGTGAAGAATGAGGACAAGGAAGAGAACGGAATGTGGGGCTGGGGGGCGCAGGCATACACCGTGTTCGACTCCAACAAGATTACTTGCGTCAACTGTGCCAAGGCAGGACGCAGCACACGTACATTCCTAAACGAGGGACGCTGGGACAAGGTGTATAACAGTCTTCAGCCTGGTGATTTTGTCCTTATCCAGTTCGGACACAATGACATCGGTTCTATCGACAATCAGAGGCAGCGCGGAACAATAGCCTGCACCAAGGACACAAGTCATGTATATAAGCTCGCCGACAGTGGGAAATACGAAGTCGTATATTCCTTTGGTTGGTATCTGAAGAAATTCATACAAGATGTGAGAGAGAAGGGTGCCACTCCTATTCTTCTCTCGCTCACTCCGCGCAACGAATGGCCTGGCGGAAGGGTGGAGCGTCGCAATGACTCTTACGGCAAATGGTATCGCGAGGTGGCGAAGGAGACAGGTGTGGAATTTGTGGATGTCCACAATATCTCTGCCGACTACCTCGACCGTATTGGAAAGGAAAAGGCAAAGGCATACTTCAATCACGACCATACCCACACATCCCTCACAGGCGCGAAGATGAATGCCAAGAGTGTGGCAAAGGGACTGATGCGCAATGGTTCGCCCCTTGCCAACTATCTTATTGCACAAACCACAATAGTGGAGGATATGAGTAAGAGAGACCCAAAGGACAATGCTCCTTTCTATTATTCAGCCGAACTGCCCGACGGCAACTATAAAGTGACAGTTGTCTTCGGTTCAAAGAAAAAGGCTGGAAAGACAGTCGTGAGGGCTGAAAACAGAAGACTGATGGTTGATGAGGTATCGACAAAGAAGGGAGAATACAAGACTGTGGAATTTACCGTCAACAAGCGCACTCCGTATATCTCCGACCTGAAGTACGTCAAGATAAAGGAGCGCGAGAAGGACTATCTCACATGGGACGACTTTCTGACGTTGGAGTTTACGGGTGCAGCTCCCGCAGTCAAGGAGTTGAGAATAGAGCGCGATACTACGGCTACACAGATATTCCTCTGTGGTAACTCAACTGTGACCGACCAGCCTTATGAACCATATGCCAGTTGGGGACAGATGGCTCCTGTGTGGTTTGGCTCCGACGTGGTGATAGCCAATCATGCAGAGAGCGGACTGGCAACAAGCTCGTTTATAGCCCAAGGACGCCTCGACCAGGTGATAGCACAAATGAAGAAAGGCGACTATGTGTTATGTGAGTTTGGGCATAACGACCAGAAGGAACGTCGTGCTGGCAGTGGGGCATGGTATAACTTCTCGCATAACCTCAAGGAGTTTATCGACCGAGTGAGGGCCAAGGGTGGAACAATCATCTTTGTCACTCCCACACAACGTCGTGCCTTTGACGAGGCCACACATACCAAGATACAGGAGACCCACGGCGATTATCCCGATGCCATGCGCACTGTGGCTCGCCGTGAGAATGTGCCGGTTATCGAACTGCACGACATGACCCGCACCTTCTTCGAAACTCTCGGATATGAAGGCAGCAAGGAATCGCTTGTGCATTATCCAGCCAACACATTCCCCGGTCAGACCCAAGCTCTTGCCGACAACACCCACTTCAATCCCTATGGAGCATACGAGGTGGCAAAGATGGTGATTATGGGAATGAAGCAGCTCAATCTTCCTATTGTCAAGTCACTGCGACCAGGATGGAAGGACTACGATCCTGCACAGCCCGACGATGTGAAGACATTCAAGTGGTATCCCGCCCAAAGCGTGGATGTGACAAAGCCGGCGGGAAACTGATATTTATAAATGAAGAATGAAGAGTGAAGAATGAAGAAAATAGTTATTTTGGCGGCTATGGCAATGCTCGTAGGTGAAGCGGCAGCCGCAGTGAGAGATACGATAAGCTTGAATGTAGGATGGCAGTTTCACCTTGGTGAACTGTCGGGCATTGAGCAAGTGAAGAACGCCAAGAGTGAGAAGGTCAACCTGCCTCACGACTTCCTTATTGGTCAGCCGTGGGTTGAGCCTGATGCCTCCGAACGTCCCGACAACAGTGATGCCGGCAGCAATGTGCGCAGCCGACTGAGTCCTCGTGGCTTTAAGGAGATGAACGTGGGATGGTATAGATATTCACTCACTCCCAAGGCAGAATGGAAGAACAAGCGAGTGATGCTCGATTTTCAGGGTATCATGCTCGTAGGTGACGTATGGCTCAATGGTAAGCATGTGGGCAAGACCGACTATGGCTATCTTGGTTTCGACATCGACATCTCGTCGATGCTCAAGTATGATGCTGAAAACGAGATTATCGTCAAGGCAAATACCCAACAGCCCAACAACTCCCGTTGGTACACTGGAGGCGGACTCTATCGTGATGTCAACCTCATCGTTACTGACAAGAAGCTCTACTTTCCACGTCATCCGCTCTTCATCCGCACCGAAAACAATAGCAAGGTGAAGATACAGGCAGAGATAGCCTGCTTAAACAAGGTGGACAAGATTCCTGCCGAGGTGAAGATATATGATGCCAACGGACAGGTGGTAGCCCAACAAAAGCAAGACATAGCCTTCAATGCCAAGTGGCGCACTCGCGAATATGAGTTGAAGTCCATTGAGATTAAGAATGTCAATCTCTGGTCGTGCGAGTCACCTTATTTATACACTGCCGAGGTGACATTGTTTGACGAGCAAGGCAACACCATCGACCGGATTCGCGAGCAGTTTGGAGTGCGCACCATCGAGTTCTCTCCCGACTTCGGCTTTAAGCTCAACGGCAAGAAGGTGCTCCTCAAGGGATATGCCAACCATCACACTCTCGGAGCTCTTGGTGCAGCTGCTTATCCTCGTGCCATCGAAAAGCGCATACAACTGATGAAGTCATTCGGCTACAATCATATCCGCACATCCCACAACCCGTATAGTGAGGACTTTATGCGCTTATGCGACCGTTACGGCATTCTCGTAGTGGATGAACTCTATGACAAATGGCTCACACAGTATGCGGGAGGTAGAGTGGAATGGGAGGCTTTGTGGCAGCGTGATGTTCCCGAATGGGTGAAGCGCGACCGCAATCATCCTTCTGTCGTGTTGTGGAGCTTCGGCAACGAACTCCAGCAATATCCCAACCTTCCCTTCAACGATTGGGGAGTGACGGCATATAAACTGCAAAAAGAACTCCTTCGCAGATATGACGACACTCGTCTTACCACTGTTGCCATGCACCCACGCTATCGTGACATCGACACCGACTCCATACCGGCACCTCTTGCCATTGCCACTGAGGTCAACTCCTATAACTACCGCTATATGTACTTCCCAGGCGACTCCCGACGCTATCCCGAAAAGATATTCTATCAGAGTGAGGCAAGTACTGGAGCCATGGGGCCCAACTTCTTCGAGATGAACCTCGACAAGGTTGTAGGTCTGGCCTATTGGGGAGCAATCGACTATCTCGGTGAGAGTATGGGATGGCCTATCAAGGGATGGAATCAGGGAGTGTTCGACATCTCCCTCCAACCCAAACCGGATGCATACTTCCTCAAGAGTATGTTCTCAGATGAACCTACTGTTCACCTCGCAATAATAGAAAAAGGAAAGAAAGGCGAGCAGATGTGGAATGGAGTGAATGTTGCCATAGGCAGTTATTCGGAGAATTGGAACAGACAGGAAGGCGAAACTCTATCACTATATACATATACTAATGCCGAAGAGGTGGAATTGATGCTCAACGGCAAGAGTCTTGGTGTGAAGAAAAACAGCAGTAATCCCAAGGAGCGCAACCGCATTAAGTGGGACAACATCGAGTATAAGTCGGGTACTCTGACTGCCATTGCCCGCACTGGCGGTAAGGAGGTGGCACGCCATTCATTACAGACAACAGGCGAGGCGGTGGCTCTCAAACTGATTCCCGATGTTCAGACATGGCATGCCGACGGCAAGGACTTGCAGCACGTCAGGGTGATTGCCGTTGACAAGAAGGGAAGGCGAGTGTTCTCCGCGGGTGAGAATCTTCGTTTCTCCGTTAAGGGTGATGCCGAGATTGTGGCAGTTGACAACGGCAATATATCTTCCGACGAACTGGCAGTAGGCACCGAGCGCAGCCTCTTCATGGGTTCTGCCCTCGTAATCCTCCGCGCAGGAGCATCTCCATCCAACGTCACTCTCGAAGTCACAAGCGACAAGTACAAGACACAGAGTGTTAAAATGCGTACGTTGTAGAGAATTATTATACTCAACCCTCGCCCCTGTTCAGTGCCCTGAAATCGGAAGGCTTCATTCCCGTTTTGGCTTTGAACTTCGATGAGAAATAGTCTGGCGACTCAAAATTGAGTCGGTAGGCTATTTCTTTTATACTGTCGTTTGTGGTTGACAGCAATTCCTTGGCCCGCTGCAGTTTGAGGTCATGCTGATACAGTGCAGGAGCAAGACCGGTGTATTCCTTGAAAATCTTTCTTAGATTGGAGTAGCTTACTCCGAGTTGCTCTGCAATATCTTGTATCGACAATGGCTTTTCGAGTGAGTCGCGTATCATCATCTGAGCCTTGCTCACTATGAACATGTGCTGAGAGTTCTTGCTCAGTTCGTTGTTGCGCTCAAGTGAATACATCAGTCCGATGAGATAGTTCACCATGCCGGCTAAAGTCTGTTGAGAGTATGGGGCTTCCTTTAAAGCCGTTTTGTATGCCTCTTCATATAGCATTTGGATGTCCACACTATATCCCACGTGGTATATTGGTTTCTCAGGCGAAAGAAATCCAGCCTTCACCCTCTCGTCGATATTTTTACCCTTAAATCCTATCCAGTATTGCTTCCATCCCACATTCTTCAGGGGATGATAGGTATGCCA
>JBJEAY010000583.1:0-8162 GCA_051869575.1 Prevotella sp.
TTATTAGGAAAGAGTTGACATGACGCTGTATCACCTGGGCACTATTCAGGTCAACAGTAGGAGTATTGACAGCGCGGAGGATGACATTCTCCATGGGGTTGAGCAGTGTTCTTATTCCCACGGCATCTGATCCGCAAAGCGTCACGCAGGCGCTTCTTACCTGTCCACGACGGCCACTACGACCTGCTCTTTGTTTGTAGTTGGAAGGCATAGGCGGTACCGATGTCATCATGACCAACTCCAGGTCACCCAAGTCCACACCCATCTCCATGGTCGTAGAGCAGGCCAGTATATTCAAGCAATGATCCTTGAAATCTTCCTGTACCTGACGGCTCACCATCTTGTCCACCTGGGCTGTATGTTCAGCCTGTATAAAGAGGTTGGGGAACTGATAGATTTGGAGCAATCGATCGGCAAAAGTTCCATTCTGCCCCCAAAGTCCGTTCTCCCAAAGTATCTTGCGGTTTTCCTTTGCCCACGCTTCAATCACCTCGTCTTGCGGATGAGGGGTATCACTGAAATTATGGTAAGGAAATGCTACCCACGTTTCATGGAGTTCTTCACGCAAAGAAACAGGTTCTCCTCCAATGAGATAGGGTGCATAACCGTGGAATGTTGTCTGCACTGGACGCAGCCATTCCACATGATGGTTGTCACCACCAGTGTTTGTATCACACAGATAGACATCCTCATAGAGTCTGAAACCTATCTTGGCGAGGTTCAGACGATAAGGTGTCAGATGCACATCATCTATCACCTCGTCCTTGTCCTTCACATGTTGATGCACGTCATCATCATAATGGGTGCTATGCTCCAATAGTTCATACTTCAATGTCAGCTCGTTCCACATACAGTCGATGACATCCTGAATATATTCCCTGTAGCTGCTTACCGCATTGGTGACAGAGATATGCTTCTCGTCGGCAATCAGTTTGGCCAGCAAACGTATGATACGCGAACGGTTGCCACTCCTGTCCTTTATCACAGGCTTATGAACCGGACGACGACTTGCTTTCTGTGTGGCAAAGCGTACACATTCAAAAATGTCTATCGGGTCTCTATCGTCCATCTTCAGGAAGACAGATTCGTTTGAACGAACCGTATAGTCAAGGAATATCTGCATCAGTGCGTGCCAGTCCTTCTTGCTTATCCTGTTTTGTTCAGACAGATGACCATTGAATATCTCCACCTCGTCAGGCAGTTTTTCCGTGAGAGCTTTGTTCAAACCTACATAGTGTGATGTGAATAGTCCCATCGTTTCAGGAGCTGCAGCAGTCAACGGTCTCTTTGCCAGATACTGCACCATGATAGCGTAGATATATTTTCGTTTTGTCGCAGGAGTGATATTTCCGTCTTCGTCCAATTCGGGACTCAGTTCCGAACGCTCGGCGAACTGTTGGCAGAAAGTGTCCGAGAGCCTGTCCTTCAACAGCACTTCCAGTATTTCTTCCCATGACAGAAAGTTCTTAGGCTTCAGGTCTGCCAAAAGTTTGTCAATAGCCAGTTGGTCTTCTCCTTCAAGAATGTCAAGCATCCTTTCTGCCTCTTTGTGTCGTGGGTCTTTCCTCCCGGTGCTGTCATAGATGTCTTCGTAGTGTTTCTTTGCCTCGTCCAAGGTCATATTGCCAGCAGTTGCCATACGGCTCAGCTCATGGAATAGGGTGCCATATACCCACAAGCGTTCCTCCTCTAAATTCTGTTTGATGGTCGAACGGGCTGCCATCTGTCGGCTATCCACAAAGCTGATATACTGTTGTCCTTTGTGCAATGCGATCTTGCCTTCTCTCTGCGGCTTCGCCTCTGTCATGAGGTCGAGCGTAGATGGGGCAATAAGCCTTGACACGAAGTCTGCGGCAATACGGAATTTCTGCAGCTTCTTCATGTCTTCCTCATCTGTCTGTATTTGGTCGGGATTGTCTTCGTCCTGTTTTGATGTCTTAGTGAGTTTCGTACCGCAATATGGGCACTGGCATTGTGCATTTGCTATGACGTGCCAGCCAGGTCCAACAGGATTCTGGGCGGTCACATTCTCCATCCTGTTACCTTTTATGATATAAGGCACATTGTTGTCGTATTCAGTGTCTTGCCTGTTTGAGGTGCCAAACACATAGTAGGTCTTGCTGGAGTTCTCTGTATCATCGAGGTCAAACATGTCGCTGTCATCCATGGTGATGGGCTGATAGGCAATGCTTCCATCATCCATTTTCAGCTCTTCTGCAATAGCCACATATTCGCCACAATGCTTGCACCGGCTCATCTCCAAGAGGGGAGCCTCACTGTCACCCTCATGGAATGGTTTATCCTCTGTGTATATCTTGAAACTGCAGTCAGTCTTGTAATGAGGGTCGGATATATCAACAAAGAGTCCATGGTTGGGCACACGATAGAAGTAGTGAACCTTTATGCGCAAGTCTTCCAGTCCCTCTTCTTCCGCCGTCTGACACATTGCGTCCAGCCGTTCGAGTTTCTCTTCTATGGTTTCTCCTTCGGTGATGAGTTCGTCAAGGCGCAGATAGCCATCCCTGTTCTCATTTATCAGACGCAACCAATATGTCCTGTCCGCCTCTGGAACCGAGTCTATTCCTTTTCTTTTTCCGTCCACCAAGCGCACCTGATTCTTCTTCAGGCCGGTGATGTCGGCTATAAATTCCCTCAGTGCCTCCTTGGACATCTCGTCGTTTCCTGTGCCAATGGTAGCCGATGAAGTAGCGAAACGCACATCGTCAGTAGTCACGCCGTATGCCATGAGCACACGCCTGATGAGCATGGCAATCTCTGTCGCTCCAGCTCCCGTATAGGTGTGGGTCTCATCGAGTGCAATCCAACGAAGTGTCCCTTCTTCCCCTTCTTTCTTTTCCTGTATAAGTCTTCTGTCCTTGTCGCGAAGCAAGATATACTCCAACATCGTCGGATTGGTCAGCAATATATTGGCAGGATGCGCACGCAGTTCGTCACGCGTGGCAATGACATGAGGATATTTCTCCTCCACCACATTACCCGCTTCGTCACGAGTGATACCACGGATAGAATCCACCTTCCGCATCACCTTCTTGTAATTTCTGTCCGTGGGTTCTGGTATGCTCTGAGGCATGTCGCCATTGTACACGGCAAATCTCAGGTCTGTACCCCTCAGGAGTTTCTCCATACGGGCCTTCTGGTCTTCCATCAAGGCATTGAGTGGATAAAGGAAGATAGCCTGTACTGTCTCGGGCCTATAGTGGTCTATCAAGTCCTGTACGAGAGGGAGCATGAAACATTCCGTCTTACCAGAGCCGGTACCTGTAGTCACAACAATACTCATCTGTTTGCCGTCGGGAGTCCTTTCCTTCAGCAACGTTTTCCAGCACTGAAACTGATGCTCGTATGGCTTGTAGCTGATGCCTTGGGGCAGTGTCTTCTTCCACAGTGTTCCAAGCATCTCCTCGGCTTCAGCTTCGTGTTCAGGATAAACCGTCTCATAGTTGTTCATACATTGCACCAACGGTATGGCATCCTTTGGAGCAAACACCTCGGGTATTATCTTGTTCAGTTGAGTTATATACCCTTTCTGACTTTCGTTTCTTGCCTCACCACACCACATGGACGACAGAGTTTTTTCCACTGCCTTGCGGTTTCTTCTATATAGCTCTGCAAATCTAAACTTCTGTGTCATATCTTGATTTTGCTTATTATCTTGTTGTACTTACTATCGCTTTACTCATTTCGATAAACTTGAATCTACATTCGTCGTAAATCTTCAGAAACTCTTTCAGGTCGCCCGTCTTCATGAGTGCGTCGGGCTTGTCCATAATCAGTTTCAAGGCAGTCTCCGCCACGGCATCCACCTTTGGATAGTTGTCAAACGTCCAATACCGTTTCACAAAGTCCCGTAGGCTAACCCTTTCCCTTTCGTCAGTCGCCTTGGGAGTCTGGCAGAAGAAATCCGCTACGGCCTGAGTGATTTTCTCTTTTTCGTCTTCCGATTCTGCTGTTTCAGCTATCTGCGTCTGCCATAGCTCCCTTGGCAGGAGCATCCAGTCAAAGTGGAACTGCAAGGCAAAGAGGTACAGATGTCCGATGTCTGCATTTGTAAGACTGTACTCTCGCTTTTTCAGCAGAGGAATTAATATATCTCTTATCTGGTTCCCTGCCGCGACAACCTTGATGAGCGGGTTGAACAGGAAAAAGTATGCCTTGTGTTCTGCCACCTTCTCAAAGCAATACAGAGCATTCACAACAAGCACATTCTTCTTGCCGCCCCACCCTCCTTTGCCTTTGTTTATTCTTGGCATGGCATAATGTCTTGGGGAGTCGTTGTCCTTCAAACTTTGGAATACGATGCCCTCCTCTTTCATCTGGCAGGACGAATCAACTTGTCCAGGCTCGCTCTTGTAGTTCCAGGCATATAGACCTGCTGCATTGTCGAGAGCCTTGGTTATGTATATCTTCAGATAGTCCAAGGGCAGTTCCGGAGTGAGCACAGAGGCTTTCTCATCCAAAAGAAAACTCGTGCCGTCAATGCCGGGGTGATTGAACGTTGGGAAGTTGTAATACACCGTTCCTTTTTGTGTCACCTGAAATTCCTTCACACCATTCTCCGAGAAGTCTCGCACAGAGAATTGCTGGCAGTTGATAAGTGGAATCTCTATGTCTTCATCCACATCATGATAGCTGATGACCTTGCTATCCGCATCCCCTGACTTTTTCTGCGATAGCTCTCTGATGAGTATAGGACGATACACATCCACTAAGATTTTTTCTTCGGCTGTGCCAATCTCTAACTGCCTCGTATCTGACTGTTTATTGTCGGTGTCTTTTGTAAAGTCATCCTGTATGTCGTCCACACCCGCCAGTGCCGTACAAATGCGCATGGTCTTAAAGTCGCGCCATATCGGTTGCTGTTCGGAGTCTGTAGGAGAGAAGGGCACATAATATACTTTTGGCGTGAAGACAAGTCCTTTCACTGTTACTCTCAATCTGACCTTTCCCTGCTTAGGCTCATTGCCTTCCTCCCAGTTCACATAACGCCTTTCCTTCGGGTTATACCATTCCGTCGTATAGTCATTTACAGGCACACCCTCCTTTGCCATGCCTGAGGGAAAGTGCAGCACACTCAGCGCTTGGCGACCAAACAACACAGTCAGTCGGTCTTCCTGCATCACATCGTCATCCTCGTCGGCATCTATATATTTGTAGAGCACAAATACGTTGTCCATATACTTGATGGTCTTCAGATATTTCTTTGTCACCACCTGGTACAGACCATTGCGGTTGAAGAACGGCACCTCTTCACCCGTATTAAGTTTCAGTATGACTTTATCCATTATTGGACACCAGCAGTAGTCCTCGCCAGTGTCTTCCCCTCGTCGGAAGTGGGCGTATGACAGTGGTATGTCCTGATAATCCTCTGTCAACCGATGGGCAGTGGAGAATATCAGCACGGTAGGAGCCTGCGCATTGCGGCGTGAGGTAAATCTGCGTCCGCCCGACTTCGCCACTTCATACACCTGCATGTAGTCTGTCACATCCATCTGCTGCACTACATGCACAGTGTTGTCATAGTGCATCACTATCTCCACTTTGTCAAATCTTGCTGTCGGCACATTAAGGAAGACCGACTCATCTTCTTTGTTTACCGAAAGGAATCCCGTCGTCTCCTGACCAGTATTGTCATATTTAAAGAGCGGTTCATCTGTTTTTCCTTCCTTCTGAACATATTGACCGCCGTTCTTGAAACGCAGGTAGAACCTTATTCGTCCCACATTCTCAGGGTGTTCTATTCCCCACTCCTCACTACGGAGGCGATCATAACCTATATACTGCTTTCTGCCTCCACCGATAATCTCAGGCTTCAGTTTCACCTTCAGTTGACGCACCATCGAGTGGGTGCTGGCTGAGTATTGGATTATCCACTCGAAGTCAAATTTATGCTTCTTTGCCAATACGTCCGCTTGTTCTATCTTGCTTATCAGCTCAGGAATCCTTGTGCTCTCATCCTTCAGGTCAGAAGGGGCGAAAGGAAGGTTGCGCCTTCCATGCTCGTCTTTCTCCAATATGCACTTCAGATATTCATACAGACTGTGCTGCTTAGCTATAGACTCCTGAAAGGCAACGGCACGATTTCTGTCTCGCAGGTCGTCGAGTTCAATCTCCTCTCCATGAAACAGTTTGCAGAGTTGCGGAAGGAGGTTGTCGTGTTTGTCGCGCTTCAGTTCTGCCTGTACAGCCAGTCCGCCCAACACCTGCAACGACTCCTGCCAGCGGTATGAGGTCTTGTCGGGGTTCTTTGATGCGTTATAGACGAAAGACTTGCTGTCTATCCCTGCCAGTTCGTAGAGGCGTTTCAGCTCCTCAGTATTGAGTGACAGCACCTTGTTTTCGTCCATGGTGTCTGCGCCACAGTAGAAACGTTTATACCACTCTGCGAGGTATATCACCACTATAATGGCAAAATCCGCCGTCAGCAAATGTTCGTGACTGCCCGCATGTGAGGATATGCTCAGGTTGATTGCAGCCTCCAGTTCGTAGAACTCCTGGAGTGAAAGTCTTAGCTTCCACACGTATGGTTCTCCCAGCAGGATGCTCAGCTTCATCTCTTCCACCTTCTGGGGTAGGGTAAGGAGTAATCTGTTATCGCTTTCTGTCTGTTGCATATCAATCATTATAGTGTTTGCCTCGGTATATCTCTTTTAGTTCATCTAACGTCATGCACTTTCCTCCGCCTCCCATACCATGGTGTATCATCCGGTGGCAATTGGCGCACAGGGGTACAAGGTCGGTTTCTGCATTCACAGGATGCTCTCCTTCTGTCTGCGAGAATGGGAAGCGATGATGCACCTCGATGTACTCGTCGCTGATGGCGTAGGCTCGGGCAAAGTCAAATCCGCAACATTCACATACTATTCGTCCTCCATGCCGTTGCCTGAATATCTCGATGCAGGCTTCTCTCAGTTCCAGGTTTCTTTTCCTGTGTTCCATGGTGATGGTTCCGCCGTCTTCACCTTCGCTATAGATTGTCGTTTGAGTTTTGGGCAGCACTGGTCTTTCGGCGACGATGAAAGATTGTTCCTCTCCTTCTTCATCTATCATGTATTCCCCAGGTACAGGCACAGGTATGGTCTCCGCATTAAGCCCCTTCACAAACAGCTTATACCATTTCAGCACCTCGGTATATCGTGGCTCCGCGTTCATGTCTATTCCTTTCAGCACAGGCTCTGCCTTGATTCTCCTGCGGTAGCTTTCTACTTCATCCGCATCCTGTAGGTCATAGATGGAGGCTATGTGTGTGCCGAAATAGTCGTTGAGCGTATTGGGGATAATACGCTCTGCCGTCTCCACGAAGCTTTGTACCTCCGTGGTGTCGCCATCAAACTTCTTTGTGAGATAGTCATAGAAAGCTTGATGTAGCTGAATGATTGAGTCTGCCTGTTGTGCCATATTATTCTTGTTTTTCACCTGAGTAACCTATTCCTTGTAATCCACTTCAATCAATTCTCAAAATTCAATGGCAGAAGTCCATCTCCTTCGTCAAACTTATCAAAATCCGATTTAAACAAACGGTCTTGTATGATTCGGTATTTCTCAAATTCGCTCTCTGCATAATCCTTCGCATATTCTGCCGTTATCTGACCGGCACCACTCAGTACTGCATCTCCACCGGCTTCAAGAACGATGTCTATTCGCTTTGCCCAATCCTCCATTGTCATAGGAATGTGTCTGTCTGCCATACGTTGTGCAAAATCCAGAATTGAGTTGACCAGTTTACCCATGTCATCAAGTTCATTTTCTTTGAGATAATTCTTGGCGATGCTCACGTCTGCCTTGACAATTTTACCGTCAGGTGCTTTCTCCCAGGTTGTAAGTCCCATGTGTTCTTTTGATGCATCAGCTCTATCAACTATCAACTCTGCTGCAGTATGACCATGTACGGCAAAGTGCATTTTGTTCTGCATCTTCTTATAGAACATTCTTGTGGTGGGGGCTTCCCTGTTGTAGTCGATGCTGGTGGCATATATGTCCGTGAGCTTCTGATAGAATCGCCGTTCACTCATGCGAATCTCACGGATTTCAGACAGCAGATGCTCAAAATAATCCTCGTCAATGAACGCACCGTTCTCCATGCGCTTCTTGTCTATGATATAGCCTCGGAGTGAGAACTGGCGGATGACGTATGTACACCATTG
>JBJEAY010000584.1:0-8147 GCA_051869575.1 Prevotella sp.
TCTTTTGCTCATTGGAAATATACATTTGTTAGTGGTTTATAATATCCTCCGACAACACCACGGACATACCATTGGCCGGGCTTGTCAACACATAGTTCCAGGTCTTCTACCTTTCCGAACCGTTTGATGTTCTCGCCAAGATCCACAATCCATCCATCTTTACCGGGGAACGGGCGGATAGCGCGTCCGACTATTTGATACCACATTGCCAGCGACATGGTTGGACGAGCCATAACTACTGTGTCAAGTTCTGGGTAATCGAAGCCAGTCGTCAATACACCTACATTGCTAACTACTTTAATTTCGCCGCTTTTGAAAGCTTTGAGTATGCGCTCACGCTCTTTCTTGGGTGTGGAACCAGTAACGACAGCCACGCCGTCTATCTCCCTTGATAGTTTCTCCGCTTCTGCAATGAACTGTGTAAAAACGAGTATTCCTTTCCTTGGCTTCCCATCTTTAGGATGAAGCAGTCTTTTCACGATGTCCGTCAGTTGGTTAGCGAGACCACACCGTTCAAACTCCTCGGACAATGATTGCTCGTCATAATCCCTACCTGTGGAGTTCCTCTTTACTCTGCGTGTATCTATAGAGGTCATATCAAAGTACCTCAACTTTGCAAGGAAGCCTTGTTGTAGCAAGGTCTGTATGCTAACTTGATACAACATATCATGGAAGATACGAGGTCGTGTGCGTGTCAGGAATTTTAGAATACAGGCATTGGAAAGACTTACGCCCGGCTTCGGGTGAAAGTCATCAATGAAGTAGTCTTTATCCTTATATGAGCCGTTAGGTAGAAAGCCCTTGTCTTGCGTCATGATCCCTTGAGAGGTAGAAAGTCTGTAAGGAGTGGCAGTAAGCCCGAGAACCTTTCGCTTTACCTTATTGATGAACGTATCATACATGCCACCATTAGCGTTCACACCATGGCACTCGTCGATTATGATAGCCTTGAAATGGTCAAAGTCATCAATATGGGACATGATAGAACCTATCGTTGCAAACGTAACATCGCTAATCTCCTTGCTATTGAAACTTGCAGAGTAGATAGAGCAGTTCTCCATACCATAACTTCTGTACTTAGCATAATTTTGTTCCAAAATTTCCTTTGATGGCTGGAGCACAAGAACGTTTTGGTTGAGTCGTTTTGCTATGTCTGCGATGATAAGGCTCTTTCCTGAGCCCGTAGGGCAAACGAGGATGCCGTTGCGCTCACTCTTCTCTTGGGAGAAAAAGCGCACAGCGGCATCACTCGCATGTTGTTGGTATGTTCTAAGAACGTACATTGTTAGTCATTAAAAACATTCTCTGTCACTGAACCCTCGATAATGACAATTCCGGGAACATATTCCCTAATACGCTCTATCTCGGCATTGAGAATACGGTCTGTCATGTTCTCGATAATATCCATAGCCTCTGGTGAGAACAACTGCAGATAGCAATCAGCACCCTGCACGTAGTGGTCAATTTCCACCTGAATGAGTTGTTTTTCCTTACCTTTGAAGATAGGCAGGTTCACCTTGAAGTCAGTCGGCAAGTTGCTATCCACTTCCTGCTGATAGGCAACCTGCATGCTACCGTTCCTGTCTTGCGACTTATCGAGTTTAGACTTCACGGAAGCAGTGAACTTTTTCAGTTTGGCTACAAGTTCAGCGGCTTGGGATTTGTCTTCAAAGAATGAGCGGTGCATACGGATGAACTGACCGAGTTTTGAGGGTTCCCATCCTTCACCGTCATTGATGCGGAAATCACGGAACACCTCTGACAATTCAGCTTTACCGAGAATAGTTCTCTTGTTGCGCTTGTCTGTCTCATTGACTACAAGACCAATCCTTAGTCCCTCTCTGTCAACCACGGCATACATAGCCTTGTCATCAAAATTGCCAGCTCTTTTTTCAAGCCAGTTGGCAGGTGTCTCAATGGTTACTACAAGGTTGCACTCCAGTGGTTCCTGCAAAGGCAATGGGTCAACGGCTTTTGCAGCCTCTCCCTTGCGTACAATCACTTCAATAGGTTTCTCGCCAGTGTAGTTCTCGATATTCACAGAAACTACTTTTTCATTGTTTTCTTCCATGTTCAAAAAGTTTTAGATGTTATTACTCGTTTGTGCCAGTCTTGGCATTCATTCTGATTGTCGTGAAAAGAGTTCCTTGCAGTTCGTTAGGCAAACTCTTGCGCTGGTTGATAAGTTTTCCGTCCTCATCATAGAAGCCGGTGACTCTTTCGTCTCTATCTATAATCTTGTAGAGTTTACCTTTGACGTATTCACCACCTTGCTTGATGTTGCCAAGAACCCTGTCCATTTCTTTTTGTACAGGAGCCTTACGCTCCTTGAACTGCTGTTTGATTTCATCCTCCTCGGCTTTTATTTCAGTCATCTGGAGGGAAAGGTTCACATACTCCTGCCGTGCTTTCTGCAATTCGGCATTTTCATAAGGTCGGAGGTAGTTTTCTTCTAATACTTCGTCAGCCTGCGCATCGAGCATTTCCATTCTCTCGGCAGGTCCCAACTCTTGAAATAAATGTAAGTCCATACTTTACTTGTCTTTGAATTCCATTACAAACTCGTTATAAATCTCCATGTCTTCCGGTGACGGAAGAGACACATTCCATTCTGTCAGTGCGTCCGCTTGTATCTGCTGCATGAAGTAACTCATGGCGGCTGTACTTAGGCTCCGTGTGCTCCTTTGGTGTGGGGCGAGAAACTTCTTGCAGTAATAGTCATGCCATTTCACACGTGACTCGCCACTCCAATATTCGAGGCAGGTCATCCACATCCAAAAGAGGCGCTGCTGTGGCACAGATGCTATGAAATTCTTCTTCACGATGTAGATATTATATTTTCCATCAGGTAGGCTATCTATTGTAGATACAAGGGAACGGCTAAGAACCGTGCCCTCATATTCATTCTTCACAAGCGTTAGCTTCTCCATCAGAACGGAAGATCGTCATCAGAAGCATAAGCAGGAATTGCGGGAGGTGCTTCCACGGTTGCAGCCTGGTTACTGTTGGGTATCTGAACAGGCTTCAAGTTCCCGAGGTAAATCTTGTTCCGCACATCCACTTCCTCTTGCGTGTGGCTGTTGATGTAATCCTTACTAACAGATGCCTTCACGTAGTGGGTATTTCCATATTGGTCTGTCTCCCTGCTGGAATATACCTCTACACCAAGACAAAACTTCTTGTCCATGTATTTGTGACCATCCTTTGAAGTCTTTTCCTCAACCTTTATGAACAAGTCATTCTCCTCGATGGGGATGACAAGACACTTCTTGTTGCAGGACTGACCTTGAACAGTCATAATACCTACGTTACTCAATTTGGCAAGGTTTATGTTGCCGACTAATTTCTCTGCCATTGTTTATCTATCATTTAGTGATTTGAATACTTTTTCATCAGTTATAACACCACGGTTCGCCTCAATGAACTGGATAAAGTGCTCGCAGATGTCACGCAACTTAGGAATATCCCTCGATGGGTCAAAGACATATACCTCAGAGAACGTTTCCTTGAAGTTCGTGATGTTATACTCGAAATGGTCAATATCCATTCCCATTTCCCGAAGACAAAACGGATAGACGATGTGCTGCCAGTGGTCCTTGTAATTACCGGCATGATAGTTCTTAGTTGTCTTGATGTCATGGCATGAGAATGGCATGAGCTCGTCGGCATAACCATAGAGGTCAACCAATCCGCATGTAGTTTCAAGAGTTCCTTTAACGAACAACTGAGGTATAGCACCATCATAGTATGCCACAAATTCGTCTGTTACATCCTTGAAATAGGTGAATACCTGCGGCTCTTGGAAAGAAGGACTTTCCTCATCTTCTTTTCTGTCTGCAAGGGCTGCTTCTCTTTTCACCTTGTCAGGGTCAAAGACAACCTCATACGCCAACCGCTCAACTACTGGATCAGTCTTTCTTCGCCCTTTTATTTGAAGGGTTATAACATGGAAAGTGATATGCTCACTCTCCATGTCGTTATCCTCCAATCTTTCTTCCAAAGGCTTCTTGATGAGAGCATCTACAAGTTCGTTGAAAGCAGTACCTTTGTCTGCTGCCTCACTTATGAACGGAACCCTGTTAATCTTGTTGATAAGGTCGATGTACATCTTATCGGTCCACTCATCAACAGTCATCTTGGGATTTTCAGAAGTGAAGTACTTCTCGTATGTCTTCTCCGCATCAAGATAAGACTGGAACCCATCAAGCAGCGTAGCGTAGAAAGAATAGTGCTTACGCTTGTTCTGCTTGTTCTCCATTTTTCTTTTCCTTTTTGGTTACCTTCTTTGTTTCCTTGGCTTCCTGCACTGCATCTTCAGATGTGTTTGCTGGAGCTTCCTGCACAATCTCTGACTGCTGCTCTTTCTCCGGAGCAGAGTAACTTTTTGAAGCAGGGTCGTAGATATAGCCAAGTTCCTTGATTTTGGCAGAGAACTTTTCTCTTGCAACGGCTTTAGAGTTGCCGATATGCTTGTACTCGGAAACTTTCTTGATATATCCGTTGGCTTTATCAACACTATCAATTGCATTGATGTCAGTCTCAATCTCCTTGACGAGCTTCTTGTATGCCTCGCCCTCAACGGAACGTTCTTTCAGACGCTCAATGTAACGCTTGAATACCTGAGTCTCAAGGAAGTTGTTCTCGTAGATAATCTCCCTGTTGTCATTCTTGAGATAGGGTACTTCCATCTGTGCAGGTAGGTTGCAGGTGTTCTTTCCCTCTGATTGAGAACATGGGTCAAAGGTGATTGTACGCCTCTTTCCCTCGGCAACGAGATAACCGACAAGGTCAAGTTCCGTAGCCAAAGAGTCATAGTTGGAGCCTCCGAACAAAGGAACATAGCGAACATCGTCACCGTTCTTCTCGGTGGTCCTGTGTGCGACGAAGACAACGTGCTTCTTCTTGGAGTTGATGAGACGGATAAGAGACGAGAACTCAACTTTGCGCACGCCGTAGCCTTCCAGTGTCAGAGAGCCGTTGCGTTTTCCGAGTCTTGGATTGCTTGCGATAAGGTAATCCGACATGCAATCCAGCAGCTTGCCGCCTGTATCGATGACCAGAGTCTCGTAGTCGGACAAATCCTCGTTGTTCAACAGGTTGAGCATATCCGCATAACTCTCTACCTGTACGGTGTCCTTGATAAGCTCATAATCTACACGATTGACTCCGTTGTCGAAGTCGATGAGCAACGGTTTCGGTGCGCTGAGGGCGAGGGTAGATTTGCCCGCGCCAGGTTGACCATACACTAACATCTTGATGAGAACGTTAACGTTCAATTCGTTTGGTTTTTTAATGAGTCCCATAAAACTTTGAAATTAAGGGTTAAACTGGAAATTTGATAATATAATATCGTTGATTTGATAATCTGTATAAATGATAGTGGAATCATGTGGAAATCATCGTCAAATACCATTGAAAATGCAACCTTAAGGTGCGAAATTTCATTTTTACGGAAATTTAACAGTACCCACCATTGGCTTCACGTTTGCGAGGACTTCAACGGCATTTATCTGCCATTGAGAGTTAGGAGCACCATCCGGCTTGAAGCCGTGTATCTTCTCTTCCTCCATAAGCCTTGCAAGTCGTTTTTCACCGCCCACAATCTGCTTTGCGGTTGCCCAGGAAAAGAACCGTCCCTCCATGCGTCTTAGCAAGGAGTGGTATTTCTGTACGATGACTATTGTACTAAGATCGTTGTTCATGCTTCTGTCCTCCTAATGGCATATTCAACTCTCGCTCTTCTGCTTATCCTACAGAATTGGTCTTTTTTCGACACAGATATGTAAAACAGCATCAGAATGCACATGACTGCTGCAAGCCCTCTGCGCCTGACATCCCTTAAATCCCAATCCTTTCCAGACTTCTGGGACACCATATACAAGACGAGTTCGTGAGTGGTTGAAATGCCGAGTTTTGCATGGATATGCTTCTTGTGAGTACGGATAGTCCACACTGGTTTGTCAAGCGAGGCTGCTATCTCCTTATCAGTCAATCCGTGGCAGTAAAGTTCTGCTATGGTGTATTCCGTATCACTTAGCACAGCCATCATTTTACTCTCCTTACTATTACCTGATAATTGTCGCTGTCAACGCTCAATCTTGCGTTCCAGCCAACTCTCATTCTCTCGATTTTCATACGGCTTACAACAGCCTTTACGGAACCGTGCTTCTCAATAGGGAAACGCACAGCATCACCGATGGCAAGCCCACGGATTACCGCTGTCAGCGATAATTTGTCGTTAGGCTTGCACTCGGCTACACTGCCTTTGCCGCATGTCTCCGATACTGGAGAAGTGTTTACCCTAATCTCGGGTATTCGCTTACTTTCTACCATTTTTGTTACTTTTAGGTACGTTACTTATTTGCTACTTTTGGAAATTCCGACTACCTTTGTAGTGTTATTATTACTATTTCCACTGCAAAGGTAATCAAAACTTATCAAATGCACAAGGAAAATAATCATTTTTGCAATAAAAATTTTCGGCCATTGTGTATCAATGCACTTCGGCTTAGTTATTCACATTAAATAAGGTATCAAATGAAAGAAAGTGAAAAAGCAGACAAGAACGTGAACGCAAGGGAAATCATGGCGAACGTTCTCAAGGAACTCGGGATGAACGCACCTTCATTCTCGACAGCAACAGGTATCGCGTACCAGCGTATCTTCGACCTTCAGCGTGGACGAACCAAGAAGTTCAACCCTGGAGTGGTGAACATGATCTGTGCGGCATTCCCATCAATCAACAAAACTTACCTATACACTGGTGAGGGACCTGTCATGGTAAACGGTAAGCCGCAGGAGCTTGATAGTTCCATCGGGGCATGTGTCACATCACCGGGAGAAATCGCTAACATGCTGAACAAGGTCCTGGATTTGTCAAAACAGGTGTCTGACAAGGAAAAGGCTATCAACGAGAAAGCACAGCAGCTTCTTGAAAAGGAGCGTGAACTTCTGAACAAGGAAATTGAATTAGCCAGAAGAGAATTAGAACTTGAACAACGTGAAGCGGCTCTCGGATTCAAAAAAGACTGACCGACACCTTATATAATATAATAACTAAGAAGTTATCGCAGTACACATGAAAGAACTTGTAAGAAAATGCTGTAACAACTGGAGGGATGGCAAATGCCGTCTCTCCGACAGCCTCGAAGGGTGGGGATGCAGACTTCTCACCTGTATGCCTGAGCATGTACCATCAACGGAAAGGGAAAAAGCTAAACTCTTTGCAAGCGTATATCGGTTTGCAGAGACGGTTGGAGTTTTGGAGTGCCCTCACTATGACGAAAGTACTATCGACAGAACGCTCGAAAATGAGCAAGAACTGCTCGAAATGGTACATCTGGAGAGTCCTGCACAGACCGATTTATTGTCGGATTTTTATTTGCAGAAATAAAAACATTTGAAAATCAACAAGATAGAACATTATGAAAAAGATCACCGTGGCCATTGACGGGCATTCTTCATGTGGCAAAAGCACTATGGCCAAAAAGCTCGCCCGCGAGGCAGGCTATATATATGTGGACACGGGCGCGATGTACCGTGCCGTGACGCTTTTCGCCATTCAGAACGGTTGCTTTGCTGCCGATGGCAGCCTCGACGCTGCGCGTTTGGAAAGCCTGATGCCGGGCGTGTCCGTTTCCTTCCGCCTCGACGAAGAGACAGGCAAGCCCCTCGCGTGTCTCGGCGGCGTAGTGGTGGAAAAGGAAATCAGGGGCATGGAGGTAAGCAACCGGGTCAGCCCTGTGGCGGCTCTGCCCTTTGTGCGCGAGGCTATGACGCGCCAGCAGCAGCTTATGGGCAAGGAGAAAGGCATCGTGATGGACGGCCGCGACATCGGCACCGCCGTCTTCCCCAATGCCGAACTCAAGATATTTGTCACCGCCTCCGACGAGGTGCGTGCCCGCCGCCGCTACGACGAGCTACGGGCAAAGGGCGAAGAAGTGGAGTTTGAGCAGATCTTGGCCAATGTGCGCGAACGCGATTACATTGATTCCCACCGCGCCGTTGCACCGCTGCGCCAAGCCCCCGATGCACTTGTGCTCGACAATAGCAACATGACAATTGAAGAACAAGACGCGTGGCTGTGGCAGGCATTCCAAAAGGCAGTAAATTCTATACAATAATATATATATATACCCATGACGCTC
>JBJEAY010000585.1:0-3346 GCA_051869575.1 Prevotella sp.
TACTTGCCCCAGTTGCCAGTGTTGTTGATTGCAACTTCCTTCTCGCAAATCTGAGTTTCGCCATCCATAATCGTAAACAAGGCCCTGACGCCGTCCTTCTTTGATGCAGCGTCGAATGACACTGTATATTCCTGAGCCGTGGCATTAGACAGGAGGAAGGTGATGTTTGTGCCATGCTTGCTGTCCCAGAGAGTACCGTCTTCCACTTTTCCTGAAGAAGTGTCGAGTGTTCCGTTTGCCAGGTCAATCGAGCCTGGAATTGTCTGCGCCGTCTGCGCGTTCAACATTGTGAATCCTGCCATGAGGAAAACGAGTAAAAAAAGCTTTTTCATAATTGATACATTTATTTTAGTTATAAAAATATGGAGCCACTCCGCCATCAGACGAGATGGCTCCTTTAGATATATATATAGAATTTTATGGTTTCACAATACCGAAAGCTCCCTCGGGATTTCCTTCGAGCAGCTTGACGTCGTCGAAACGTATGGTGCGGTCGCCGCCCGACGAGACATAGAGTCCGAACTTCGCCCCGAAGCTGGCTCCCTTGTAGTCGTCGCGGCTAACGTCGTTGAGATGAGTATCGTCAATCCATTCGCCATAGCCAAAGCTGATGCCCTTTGAGTCGTATGTCGGCTTGCTTTCGTCCATTCCGTCGCCAAGCCATACCTTAATCTGTCCCTTGCCGTTGCGTCCGGCACGGAAGTACATCACCACGGGTATCCACTTGTTCCACTCCAACGCGCCCACAGTTGCCTCTGTCGGGTCGATGAGGGCATAGCGGTGAGACACTACAAGGTCGGTCTTGTTGATTGACAAGTGGCCTGCCCAACTGTTCTGGTCGCCATTGTTGAATATCTGTGCGATGATGGAGTTGGTGAGGTCTTTAGAGAACTTACCCTCAGGCAGGAATATCTTAAAGCCATACCATCCCTCGCTGTTGGTCTTAAATCCACTTGTCAGCTCGCAACCACGACGCTCGCGGCGGTTGTCGGCATCAAGGGCAGCCTGGTTGAAATAGAACTCGGCACACTGGTCAACCACCTTGATGTAGCTTGGTTCCCAAGCCCATGATGGTGAGAAGGGCAACAGAGACTCGCCGCTGTTGAAGTCGCTGGCATAGATATTATATCCCAAGCCGCCTCCTACTTCAATTCCGCTCTGGTCCTGATTGTCGGCATAGTGCAGGGCGATGTTTGCGGCATTGCCTGCCCATGATGTACCTTCTGCCCAGAAATACACTCGCATGTAGTACTGCTGTCCTGCCTTCAGGCGGAACGGGCCGTAGGTGTGGTCTTCCCATGTAGCCCAACCTTGCTTGAGCATCAGTTGCGACAGGTTTGTGTCGGCCGCACGTTCCGCCAGTTCGTCCATGTCGGTGCCCATGTCAAGGTTGAGATAGCAGGCATAGCCTTGGTTGGTGGCAGTCTGTGCCGTCAGTTCATAGAGTCCGTCCACATCCACCTTGCAAGCATAGATGAGATAAGCTCCACGCTTGGTGCTGCCGATTGTTTCGCCGGCATCGAAGTTGCCGCCACCAGTCTCAAACTGTGCAAGGTTGAAGTAATAGTCGGGCACCTCAACCAATATTTGGCCTATCTCGAACACAGGTCCCTCGATTGTCTGTATGTCGCCAAACTGGATGGTGACGGGAGCAGTCTCGGCTCCTTCGGGAATCACCACCGTAATCTCGGTGCTTGTGGCTGAAATGACGTTTGCCACGGCATTGCCAAAGCGCACGGTAATGTCAGCTACGTCAATATCGAAGAAATTGCGTCCGTAGATGGTGATTGTCTCTCCGGCAGGAGCACGACCGATGGAATACTTCTCGATGGCGGCACTCGGAATGAATGTGAACTCGCCGGCTGAGAAGCCATAGTCCTTTTCGCCTATCACCACACCGATTCTGCCACTTGCGGCATTCTCGGGGACACGCACTACGATTGCATTGGCAGAGCGCGATACATAGTCGGTGGCCTCTGCCTCATTGAAATACACCTTTGCCTCGTCGCTGAATCCCGAACCGTTGATGGTTACCTCAGTTCCTGGCAGTCCCTTTTCGGGCGAGAAACCCGTTATCTTGATCGTTCCTGAGCCGAGATTGTCATCATCGTCGCTGCAACTGGTAAGCCAGCTCATAGAGAGCAGGCACACCATAAGGAATGAATATCTTATAATCTTATTCATAATCGTTTGTTTTATTATTAATGTTTCACGATTCTTAACTTTGGGAGTTATAATGGGGAGTTATTGGGGGAAGTTATGAAGGGGAGTTAAGATGTGCCAATAGTTATTATGCTGCATACTTTAGGCTCTAACATTTGGCCCTTTAACTTCTCTCTAACTCCTTTTTTAACTTCCCATTAACTCCTTAACTACCAAATTTCTCCTTCTTAATTATAGAATTCGAGGAATTTCAGACAAGCTGTACCCTTGCCGGTCTCGTTGAGGAGAAGGACACGGACATAGTATTCGCCTGGCTCGTTTACGGCATAGCCACTGAACTCGAGTTTGTTGTCGAAGTTGTTCCACTTGCCGTTGTTCACCACGCTCTGAGTATGCTCAGAATTGATGTTTGAGGCGTTCTTCAACCATTCGAGGTCGCGGCTCACTTCCACGTTGCACATCACGTCGCTATTTGATGTTGCTGTATTACAAGCAAGATAGTAGCGGGCCTTGTCTTCGAGATTCACCTTGAAGATCACCATGTCGCCGGCAGTGCAATCCCACAGTGCAAAGCTCTTGGCATTCTCGCTGCCTTTGTAGTCGGGGTTCTTGCCCATCTCGCCGAGTGCCGCTCCGCTTCCGCTCTCATTGGCATAGTCACAAGGGTTGGCAGTACCGGTGAGATATACCACGTCGCGGCATGTCAACGTAGAGCGATATGTACCTGAGTCATAGTTGAAGAAGTCGTCAATGACAATCTTATACATGGCAGTCTTGCCGTTTGCGGCAGTCACCATATACTGATATTCCTTGCCCACCTCGAATGAACCGGGCTTGCCGAGTACAGGGGCGTCGCCAAGGGGAGTAATCTTTGCAGCCGAACTGATGACAGCAGTAAGATAGAGTCCGTCGAGTGTCACGCCCTTGCGCACTTCCCTTGAAAACGAGTTGCTGACTGGGGGAACGGTAACAGTGAGGTGAATCTCATTGTTCTCGTCGGGAGTATTGCGGCTGAGTGTCATCTGCTGGCGAGCCAACTGGTCGTAGCCATTGGCGTTCTGTGTAATCCAGCGGTGTTCCATCGTGATTGACGAGAGAGCGCAGAGGTCAGAGTTCTCAATGTCGTCGAGACCTGACTCCAAGCACGATGTCAGCAATGTCATACATCCTAAAAGGATAAATA
>JBJEAY010000585.1:3446-8069 GCA_051869575.1 Prevotella sp.
TCAATATCTCGGATTCTGAGTATAGTTCGGATTGGCGTCGATATACTTCTTAGCCACAGGATAGAGATAACGATAGCGGTTGAACACCATCTTGTTGGCATCCACCTCGAAGGGCAGTTCAACATACTGGTAGCTTCCGCCATCGGCAGCTATGTCTATCTTCTTCATGTTGCCGCGGTTGAGCTGGTCGATAATCTCTGCGCCCTTCTTGTTGATGCCGTAACGTAGCAAGGTGAAGTAGCGGTCGTTCTCGAGCATCAGCTCGGCGTTGCGCTCATCGAGATAGATAGTCCAGAGGGCATCGTCGGTCTCAGTCTGAAGTGCAGGCAGACCACCATGGGTAGTGCGGGTGCGGTTGATGAAGTTGCGTGCGTTATCCCAGTCGCCTTTCAGCAGATAAGCCTCGGCTGCATTGAGGTAAGCCTTAGAGAGGCGCAGGCAGATGCGGTGGAATCCGGAGAGGTCGGAAGATGTCCAACTCTGAGTCTGCGGAACGGACTTCACAAACAGATAACCCGTAACAGAACCGTATGTATTGTTGAGAGCCTTGAATGAGCTTGGGTGCATATTACCGCCCTGACGTGAGTCGAACGGATTGCCGAAGTATGTGCCTCCGTCATATGCCACTGTCTCATAGAAGCGCTTGTCGCGGTTTTCGTACATCAGCTCTGAGATGTTGGTAAGGCGATATGACGCTGCCTCGGCATTGAGCTTGCGAGTGCCGTCTTCAGCTATCTCAACATAACGCTGGAATCTCTGCGACTCTTCCCAACGGCGTGCCTTTCCGTCGAGGTCGATGACATAGAATGTCTCCTCCACCACGGCTGGATTTGGTGCCAATGTCTGCCAACCGCTGCTTGGTGTGAAGCCGGGATAAGGCTCGCCGTCGTAGTTCTTGATGACATCCGACTTCAGGTTGTCGGCAACCATCGTGGGCAGGTAGCAGTTGATTTCCACCATCTTGTCGTTTGACAACGGATAAAGACCGGGAGGAGTGAACTGTGTCAGGATGGCTTCCTTGGGAGAGCCGGCAACATATTCGAGATCGTTGAACTGGCGTGCCCAGTCGCTGCCTGCAGCTTCGAGCTGATACTGTCCGAGAGCCTCCAGACGGCTGACGCTGTTGATGGCTCCGTCAAGATAAGATGTCACATCCACATTATCCTGAATGCCGTTGATAATGGCATACTTGACATAAGCCGCAGCATTCAGATAAGCCTCCGACAGAAGTGCGTAGGCAGCAGCCTTGTTGGGACGGCCGGAAGGAGACTTCGCATTAAGCAGTTCGGCAGATTTTTCAAGGAGTTGCAGACCGTAGTCGAATGTCTCTTTGATCGAGGCACGTGGCAATGAGAGTTCATCGTCGGGAGTCAGGGTGCGCTCGATGATGGGATAGCCACCAAACGACTTTGCACGGGTGACATAGATAAGACCCTTGGCAAAATATGCCTGTCCGAGCATGTCGTCCTCAACGTCTTTCTTGAAGCCGCAACCGGCGGTGAGCTTGTCGATGGCTATGTTGGCGCGACGGATATCGATGAAGTTGTCGAAGAGTCCGGCATCGGTATTCTCCGACCAACCAGCGTCGTTGCGGACAACGACACCGTTGCGGTTCCAGCGGGTGTAGGTATTGTCGGAAACGACATCGGTGCCTGGAGTCAGCGGGCCTGCATAGAGCGAGAACCAAGTCTCGTTCTGATAGTCGAAACGTCCTGTGGCATACCACATGCGGTTGAGGTATGACTGCGCCATACTGGCATCGCCCCAAACCATGTCTTCGGTGACGAGGTCGAGCGGAGCCTTGTCGAGCACATCCGAACAGCTGTGCAATGCCAAGCATGATGCCGCTGCGATGATATATTTTGATATGCTAATCTTTTTCATGTTCTTTGTATTTTTTAGAATCCTAAGTTAACCATTACTGAGAATGTTCTCGTAGTCGGATAGGCAGCTGTCTGCACCGTCGAGGTGTCGTTGATAGGTCCTGCCTCGGGGTCGCCATACTTCAACGAAGGACAGATGGTAAGGAGATTTGTACCTGTCAGACTTATCGAGGCGGTCTGCAACCAGTTGCACTTGCTGAGCACCCTGCTCTTGAGATTGTATGTTATGCTCAGGTTTTTCAGACGGGCGTAGGTCTTGTTGATGCGCCACAGGGCAGAGGAAGCACGGTTGTACTCTCCGTTCCATACGCCATAGTCGTTGTCGGCTCTCGGGAAGGCAGCATCTTCATTTCCGGGATAGTAGATGTCGAGCTGATCCTTATAGTAGATCTTGTTCCAACCTGTACCTTTCACGTTGTTGTGGATTATACCATACTGAGGACCGGAACCCTGAATAAGACCATCAATAGACCAGTCCTTCCACTGCAAGCTGAACGGAATACCCCACTGCATAATACTCTTGCGGGGCTTATTGTCATATACCATATCCTCGGAGTTGATGACACCGTCGCCGTTCACGTCAACATAACGCACGTCGCCCGCCATCATGCTTGTACCCTCGTCCTGGATAGGAGAGTTGAGCAGTTCCTCGGACGAACGGAACAGACCGTCGTAGATGTAGATCAAACCGCCCTGACCGATGGTGACATGTGTAGTACGCTTGTTGGGGTTTGCGAGTGTAACCTCGTCGTCACCCTGTGCATACTTCTCCCAAAGCTGGTCGTAGAATGTGAGGTTGGCACCCACGCTGTATGTCACCTTGCCTATCTTGTCCTTCCATGTCAGCGAGAACTCGGCACCTGCACGGCGGAAGGCATCGTCAGACTTCACCTTTGGCAAACCGTATGTGTAGATGTTACCTGAGCGTCCTGTCTGGTTGCCAAGGGTTGAGTTGTAACGGTCTATTGGGTTGATGAGATAGCCCTTGGTGCGGCGGAAGAAGTAGTCGGCAGTACCGACGAGACGGTTGTTGAAGAAACCAAAGTCTATACCCACGTTCCATGTTGTTGTGGTGTACCATGTCAGGTCGTTGCTGGTAAGCGAGGCTGGCGATGTTGTGGGAACAAGCACACCTCCAATGTATGCACCGTTCTGGTTTACCGACCAATCGGAAAGGTAAGCAAAACGTGACGATGTCTCACCAATCTGACCTATCGAACCGCGCAGCTTGAGCATGTCGAGCTTAATTGACGACTTGATATTCTCCATAAATTTCTCTTCAGAAATCATATATCCGAGAGCTGCTGATGGGAAGAATCCCCAACGGTGTCCGGGAGCGAAACCGTCGTTGCCGTCGTAGCGGCAGCTGGCAGAGATGAGGTATTTGCCGTCGTAGTCGTAGCTCACTGTTCCTACATATCCCAAACGTCCACCTTCGCCGGCAGTTCCGCTGTTGGTCTGACCGTCAGAAGGACCTGCAAAGAGTTCGTCGATTGGAGTGTAGTAGTTGATGCGCGAACCTGTCAGAGTCTCATAGTAGTTCTCACGCTGGTTATAGAACAAGCCAAGAGAAAAGCTGTGCTTTCCGAATGAATTGTCGTACTTCAAACCGGCATTGAACTCGTATGTCCAACTGTATCCCTGTGTCTCTGAGAGCGAGGGACTTGTAGTATCGACCTGCGTTCCGTCCTCGTTAAAGGTAGGCACGTTGCGTGTCCAGTATTTGTCGCGCGAAGAACCAAGACGGTAGTTGCCCCAGAACACTGCCTTCAAACCTTTAACCCAACGGATGTCCCAGTCGAGGTTGAGACTGATGTCGGTACCGAAGTTGAACTTTTTGGCATACGAACCGTCGGTGTCGGCATATTTTGCCATAGGGCTGCCGGGAGCGTAAGAGCCATCACTGTTATACACCTTGTCGAGCGGACTGAGCTGCTGAACACCGGTAGAGTTGTTGAACACCGAACCATTGCCGTATGACTTGTTGTCAACGAGGTATGGACGAATGTCGAAAGAGAGCTTCACTCCAGCCTTGCGCCAGTTGTGCGTGAGGTTGAGGTCGGCGCTGTAAGTCTTGTAGCTCAACGGAGAGTTTTCACCTGCCACATGCTTCTGCAGCGAACCCTGGTCATATACTGAGAAAGACATACGGTACTGTGTGTCTTCCGAACCACCGTCGAGTGTCAGGGTGTGGCGCTGTGAGAATGCGCCCTTCTTGATAAGAGTGTCCCACCAGTCGGTGTTGGGATAGTCAACAAATTCGCCGCTCTTGATCTTTGCCAGTACAATGTCAGAATAAGGCTTTGCCTCACCCATGTAGTCGCTGATTGCGTTATGAATGTTTGCATATTCAAGAGAGTTGAGCTTGTCGCGCTTCGTGAGCGGAGTGTTGTACTGTCCGTCGAAGGTGTAGTTGATGCGCATCTTGCCCTGCTTACCCTTCTTGGTTGTTACAACGATGATACCGTTGGCTGCCGAAGCACCATACACAGCACTCGACGCAGCGTCCTTCATCACCGACATTGACTCGATGTCCTGGGAAGCCAAACGCATAAATGCGCTTTTGTCCTGAACAATGCCGTCGATGACATACATCGGGTCGCCACCTCCTCGGATAGAGATAGATGGAGAAGAGTCGGGACCGCCCGAACTGTTCGTTACGATAAGACCGGCAACACGTCCTTGCAGGTAGGGTGTTCAAAATTGTCTATATCAACGAGACATTTTTTCAACCTGTATG
>JBJEAY010000586.1:0-8069 GCA_051869575.1 Prevotella sp.
AAGACGTTTAGTCTTTCCCCTGCGGGGGGAAAGAATTAAAATATTAAAAAATTAAAATATTAAAAAATTAAAATATTAAAATATTAAAATATTAAAATATTAAAGAATTAGATGTTATTACAGAATAGGATTTCGCGAAGCAGGGTGCTATTGCCGACAATGGTGATTTATGCCGTTGCCGTATGGCTGGTATGCGGTTTAGTGTCAGATGGTCTTTGGCTTCAATTCGCCTGTTTCGCGATTTCCTCCTTTCTGATGGTCGAGCTCAACAACAGTAATGCGCTTATCAGGATTTACAGTCGCATGGTGTCGTGCTCTTTCATCGTGATGGTGTGCATGTCCACGTTTCTGTTGCAGTCTGCCAGTGCCATGCTGTTGTCGATATGCGTGGTGATGTCGCTCATCTTGATATTCCTAACCTATCAAGACAAGAGTTCGATGGGACATACATTCTACTCATTCCTGTCGATGGGGTTGGCAACACTGATAGATGTCAATATTTTCTTCTGTGCCCCTGTGATGTGGATAGCGATGTTCTTCTACCTGCAGTCGTTTACCCTACGCACATTTGTAGCCTCACTCCTGGGATTACTCTGCCCCTATTGGTTTGTGTCGATATATTTCATCTACACCAACGACTTGACATTGGCAGCAGATCACTTCTCCCAACTGGCTGAATTCGGCAGGGTGGCAGATTTCCATGTAGTGCCTATTGCAGCGTTGGTTGCTATCTGTTTCGTGACAATACTCTCATTGACGGGTATCATCCACTACCTCCGCAAGCGTATCAACGACAAGACGCGCACGAGAATGCTCTATAACACGTTCATCCTGATTAATCTTGCCTCCATCGTGTTCTTCATTCTCCAACCGCAACACTACGTGAATCTGCTCACCATAATGATAGTGACAACATCGCCATTGATTGCCCATTTCATCGCTCTCACCCACACGCGGATTACCGATATTGCATTCAAGGTGATTGTGATAGTGTCATTGGCTCTTACCATCATCAACATACTTCAACTTATATAGACTAAAGAATGGATTCCATAATATCGTTTCTTATGAACTGGGGCTATATGGGTATGGCCATATCTGCCTTCCTTGCCGCCAGCATTCTGCCTTTCAGTAGCGAGGCAGTGATGGTGGGCCTGTTAGCCGCAGGTCTCGACATGTGGGCTCTTGTGGCATGGGGCACGGTGGGCAATGTGCTCGGCAGCCTGTTCAACTACGGCATCGGCAGATTGGGAAAGATGGAATGGATAGAGAAATACCTGCACACCAAACCCAAGGACCTCGACCGTGCCCGCCGTTTTATGGGTGGACGCGGAGCATGGATGGGACTCTTCTCCTTCATACCGGTGATTGGAGATGTCATCACCATTGTACTCGGACTGATGCGTGCCAATCTCACCATCTTCATCGTCAGCGTGACGATAAGCAAACTCGTGCGCTACGTTGTACTGATGGTCACTGCCGGAGCCTTGTTCTCGTGCTCGTCGCCCAAGTCGTCCGACAACACAAGAGTAATAACCGTGAGCATCGAACCGCTTCGCTATCTCACCGAACAGATTGTAGGCGACCGGTTTGATGTGGTCACAATGGTGCCCAAGGGCAGCAGTCCTGAGACCTACGAGCCCACGGCACGACAAATGACCGACCTCTCTGAGAGTATATTATATATAAAGGTGGGAAATCTTGGTTTTGAGCGCACGTGGATGCCACGTCTCACTGCCAATGCGCCACATATCACGGTGGTCAATTCCTCCGAGGGGATAGACTCGAATATCGACGACGACCCCCATTCATGGATGTCGGCACAAAACGCGATAGTCATGGCTCACAACATATATGATGCCGTGAAGCGGATTGACGTGCGCGACTCGATGTATTTCCGTCATCGTCTCGACAGTGTGTGCGGGGTAATCCGCGCCACCGACCAGTATATCAAGCAGATGACCGCACAAGCTCATTGCAAGGCATTTGTCATCTATCATCCCGCCCTCACCTACTTCGCCTCCGACTACGGTCTCCAACAGATTGCCGTGGAGGAGCATGGCAGGGAACCCTCGGCTGCCGACCTCCAGCGTATTATCTCCACGGCTAAGGCCAAGGGCGTGAAGACCATGTTCATCCAACGGGAGTTTGCCAACCGCAATGTGGATGTCATCGCCAATGCCATAGGAGCACGCAAAGTTGAGATCAATCCCTTGGGATATGACTGGGAGAAAGAGATGAAACATATCGCATCGGAGATGCGAAATTAAAGTCCTTCGGAAATTAAAGAATTAAAATATTAAAGTATTAACGTATTAAAGTATTGGCAGTAATATTACGAGACATAAACGCCGGATATAACGGCAGGGTGCAACTGCGCGATGCTAACATCGACATCGACGACAGGGACTTTGTAGGGATTGTCGGACCCAACGGGGGCGGCAAGACCACACTGCTGCGTGTGCTTCTTGGCTTGATCACGCCATATTCAGGCAGCATAGAATTTCGGCGCGACGGAAAGCCAGTGGATTCTCTATCTGTGGGCTATCTGCCTCAGACAAGGGATATCGACACCGACTTCCCCATGTCGGTTGCAGATGTCGTTGCCTCGGGCATGAACTCCCCCAAGCGACTCTTCGGAGGATACACCAAGGAACAACGCGAGCGGGCCAATAATATCATGCACACCATCGGCATTGCCCACTTTGCCCATCGACCTATCAAGGCTCTCAGTGGAGGCGAGTTGCAACGTGTGCTCTTTGCCCGCGCATTGGTGTCGAGTCCCGAACTCCTTATTCTCGACGAACCCGACAATTTCGTTGACGACAATTTTGAGTCGTTCATGTACGACACCATACGCAATGTCAACAACAAGGCAGCCGTTGTGATGGTGAGTCACGACCGCCAATTCGTTGAGTGTTACGCCAAAAAGATTATCGAAGTGAATGAAAGAATAAAGATTTTGCGTTAAAAAGACTGAAATCAACATTATATCGATGTTATTTTTGTAACTTTGCGCCCGAAATTAAATAGTAACAGTTAAATAAAGAAGATGAAACAATTCAGAATTGTGGATAATGCGCTCGGTTGGCTGTCGTTTCTGATAGCCGCCTTTGTGTATTGTTCTACCATCGAACCGACAGCCAGCTTTTGGGACTGTCCGGAATTTATCTCAACAGGTTACAAACTGGAGATTGGTCACCCACCCGGTGCACCGTTCTTCATGCTTACCGCCAACCTGTTCTCACAGTTTGTGAGCGACCCGTCAGAAGTTGCACGTATGGTCAACACCATGAGTGCCCTGCTCTCTGCAGCCACTATCTTGTTCCTGTTCTGGAGCATCACCCATCTTGTGCGTCGTCTGCTGCTGCATAATGACAGCGAGATGACCCTCAGCAAGATGATAAGCATCGAGGCATCAGGACTCGTGGGAGCACTCATCTACACCTTCAGCGACACCTTCTGGTTTAGTGCCGTCGAGGGCGAGGTATATGCCTACTCGTCGGCATTCACCGCCGTGGTGTTCTGGCTGATACTCAAGTGGGAAGAGCATGCCGACGAGCCTCATAGCGACCGCTGGCTTGTGCTCATCATGTATATGACGGGCCTGTCCATAGGTGTCCATCTGCTCAACCTATTGTGTCTGCCTGCCATCGTGCTTGTGTATTACTATCGCAAGTATCCCAACCTCCAGGGCAATGCCGACCTCAAGGGCTCGCTCATAGCCCTCGGCATCTCGGTGGTTATCCTGGCGGCAGTGCTCTATGGTGTCGTTCCTGGCATCGTGCGCGTGGGCGGTTGGTTTGAGTTGTTCTTCGTCAACACCCTCGGTTGCCCGTTCAACACCGGTGTGATTATCTACATCGCACTCCTTGTAGGCATCATCATCTGGGCAATATGGGAGACATATAACGACCGCAGCGAGAAGCGCGAGAACATCGCCTTCCTCGCCTCCGTGGCAATGCTCGGCATTCCCTTCTATGGATTCGGTTGGAGCTCGGTGGTCATCGGCATCATCGTGCTCGCCATCCTGTGGTTTGTCGTCAACTACAAGCGCAAGGGTGTGGCTCTTGTCAACTCGCGCATCAAGAACACGTCTCTCCTCTGCATGCTCATGCTGATGATTGGCTATTCGAGCTATGCGCTCATCGTCATCCGTTCGTCAGCCAACCCGCCTATGGATCAGAACTCTCCCGAGGACATCTTCACCCTTGGCGAGTATCTCAGTCGCGAGCAGTATGGCTCTCGCCCCCTGCTCTATGGTCAGGCATATACATCGCAGGTGGAACTTCAGCGGGAGGGTGAAGTATGTCGTCCTGCATCCACCAAGGGCGCCCCGGTATATCAGCGCAAGGACAAGGCTTCTGCCGACGAGAAGGATTCCTACTTCGTGGTGCGCACCAAGGACGAATACAAATATGCACAGAACATGCTGTTCCCGCGTATGTATAGTTCTGCCCACACCAATGCCTACGAGAGCTGGATGGGCGGTGTAGAAGGCAACGATGTGCCATACGACCGCTGTGGCGAGATGATCAGCGTGAAGGTTCCCTCACAGTTGGAGAACATCCGCTTCTTCCTCTCCTATCAGTGCAACTTCATGTATTGGAGATATTTCATGTGGAACTTTGCAGGTCGTCAGAACGACCTTCAGGGCAATGGCGAACTCGAGCACGGCAACTGGATAACCGGTTTCGACTGGTTTGACAATTGGCGTCTTGGCGACCAAAGCAAGTTGCCCGACGAGCTGAAAAACAACAAGGGACACAACGTCTTCTATTGTCTGCCACTGCTCTTAGGTCTCATCGGACTCTTCTGGCAGTCGCTGCGCAAGGGGCAGAAAGGCATCCGCCAGTTCTGGGTGGTGTTCTTCCTGTTCTTCATGACAGGTCTTGCCATCGTTATCTACCTCAACCAGACACCTATGCAGCCTCGTGAGCGCGACTATGCCTACGCTGGTTCGTTCTATGCCTTCGCTATATGGTGCGGTATGGGTGTGGCAGCCATCATCGACGATATCACCCGTCGTCTCAAGGGTCACGAGACTGTCATTGCCTCCATCATAGGCATTGCCTGTCTGCTCGTACCTATACAGATGGCTTCGCAGACATGGGACGACCACGACCGTAGCGGACGCTACACCTGTCGCGACTTCGGACGCAACTATCTCATGTCGCTCGAAGAGAAGGGCAACCCCATCATCTTCACCAATGGCGACAACGACACCTTCCCATTGTGGTACAACCAGGATGTGGAGGGACAGCGCACCGACGCACGCGTATGCAACCTCAGTTATCTGCAGACCGACTGGTATATCGACCAGATGAAGCGTCCTGCCTACGACTCTCCCGCACTGCCCATCAACTGGAGCCGACTCGAATATTGTGCCGGCACCAACGAGTATGTCACCGTCGAGCCTGCCCTCAAGGAAAGCGTAAAGGCTCTCTATGAGACATATCCCGAAGAGGCACGCAAGATGTTTGGCGATAATCCCTACGAACTCCAGAACGTGCTCAAGTATTGGGTGCGCAACGATATCACCAAGGAGCAGAAGGAAGTGATGAAGATACTTCTCGGCGACAATGACACACGCGTCATTCCCACCGACACGGTATATGTCACCATCGACAAGGAGGCTGTCAAGAAGAGCGGTATGCTCATGGCTGCCGACTCCATCCCCGACCGTATGGTTATCTCGCTCAAGGGCAAGCGCGCCTTATACAAAGGCGACCTCATGATGCTCGAACTGATAGCCAACTGCAACTGGACACGTCCGATATACGTGGCACTCACCGTGGGTGAGGAAAACTATATGAACCTCGGCGACAACTTCGTGCAGGAGGGACTTGTCAACCGCATCACTCCCTTCACTACAAACGCACGTGGGGCAAAGAACTTCGACACCAAGCGCACCTACGACCGCATGATGAACAAGTTCCGCTTCGGCGGTCTCGACACTCCGGGCATCTATCTCGACGAGACAGTGATGCGCATGTGCTGGACCCACCGCCGTGCCTTTGTCAACCTCGCCATGAACCTCGTCAACGAGGGCGATGACAAGAAGGCGGCCAATGTGCTTGCCTATCTCGACAAGAACATCCCCGAGTATAACGTGCCTGTCAACTATCAGTCGGGCTCGCTCGACGAAGCACGCGTGTATGCCCACCTCGGACAGAAGCAAAAGGCAATGGACATGTTCAAGAAATTGTTCGACAATTCCTATCAGTATGCCGCATGGTATTGCGGTCTTGAGGACATGCGCTTCTTAAGTGCCCAGCGCGACGCTCTGCTTCATTTCTACATAATGAACCAGATACTCGTAGAGGCAAATGACATCAACGAGAAGTGGACTAAGACCCATCAGGTGAGATTGAACTCTCTGCTCCAAATCTACCGTTCCAAGGGAGGAAACTTTGGGGAAGAGGAGTAATATTATTAAAATATTAAAGAATTAAAATATTAAAATATTAAAGTATTAAATTAGGGGATGATTATCGAGCAACCTGCATGGATTTTGCGCTGGCTATATCCCAGGGCAACTTGGAGAATGAACCGTCACGAGAAGGCAGTATATCTCACCTTCGACGACGGTCCAATCCCCGAGGCTACCCCCCTCATCCTCAGTATCCTTGCCAAATACGACATCAAGGCCACCTTCTTCATGGTGGGCGACAATGTGCGCAAGCATCCCGAGGTGTTCCGTCAGGTGGTGGAGGCAGGTCATCGCATAGGCAACCACACCTTCAACCACATTGGCGGATTCCGACACACAATCTCGTCATATAGCGGCAATGCCGAGTTGGCTAATGAATATCTTCACACCAATCTCTTTCGTCCTCCACATGGATGGATGCGTTGGGACCAATATGTCTGGCTCGGTCGCAAATATCGCATAGTGATGTGGGATCTCGTCACCCGCGACTATTCCAAGTGGATGACAGCCGAGGGTGTGGTAAATAATGTGAAGCACTATGCCCGCAATGGTTCGATAATCACCTTCCACGACTCTCTCAAGAGTATTGACAAACTGCGCACGGCATTGCCGGAATCTATTGAATGGTTGAAATCCCAAGGATATGAATTCAAGGTATTTGACTGAAAAGATAAAAGCCGAGGCGAAGAGTCTCGGCTTTTTTGCCTGTGGCATAGCCAAGGCTGAAGCCGTTGACAGCGACACTGCCGACGGCTATCGTCGTTGGATAGCTGAGGGGCATCATGCCTCCATGCACTATCTTGCCGACAACATCGACAAGCGTCTCGACCCTCGAATTCTCATGCCGGGAGTCAAGAGCATCGTCTGCGTGGCCCTATCCTATGCACCTGCCAAGACGATTCCCGCCGACCAATATCAAATAGCCTATTATGCCTATGGCAAAGACTATCACGACGTGATGAAGCAGAAGCTGCATACCCTTGCCTCCGCCTGCGGCATAACCACCTATCGTGCCTTCTGCGACACTGCCCCCGTGCTTGAGCGTTATTGGGCACAGCGTGCCGGATTAGGCTGGATTGGTCGCAACCACCAGCTCATCATCCCCCATGCAGGCAGTATGTTCTTCCTTGGCGAAATCTTCGTCACCGACGACCTGCATTACGACTCCCCCGTCCCCAACCGCTGCGGCCGTTGCCACGCCTGCCTCGATGCCTGTCCCACATCATCAATCATCAATCATCAATCATCAGTCATCAATCATCAGTCATCAGTAATCAATCATCATTCATCATTCATCAGCTCCCGTTGTCTCAGCTACCTCACAATAGAGCACCGTGGCCCCATTCCTCCCCTCTCATCAATCATCAATAATCAATCATCAATCATCAATAATCAGTCATCAATAATCAATAATCAGTCATCAATAATCAATAATCAGTCATCCATCTACGGTTGCGACATCTGCCAGCTCGCCTGTCCGTGGAATCGATTTGCCGTTCCCACCACCGAGCCAGCCTTCCAACCCTCCGATGCCCTTCTCTCTATGACAAAAGAGAAATGGCACAACCTCACCGAGGAGCAGTATCGCTCACTCTTCAAGGGCAGTGCCGTGAAACGCGCAAAATACGAAGAGATC
>JBJEAY010000587.1:0-8067 GCA_051869575.1 Prevotella sp.
AACAAAATATTCTAATAAGCACTTATATTGATGGTAATACTTTTCCATAAAAACGATATCGTGGTGAATAACAAACGCAAAGTTAGCAAATTAAAGACAAACAACATCTTCAACCTCACAAACAAACTATAAACTTTTCATTATTAGCACTTATTACCACTAAAAAGTTATTCATCAGTTATATTTTGGTGAATGATTCCACCATTGAAACACCTGTTTCCTTTGCCGTCGAACAATTAAAAACGAGCGACGTATGCAAAAAGAAACAGTAACATTTGATAAGCTGCCCGAAGCGGTAGGTTATCTGACCGAACAGGTCATTGAGTTGAAAAGAATGGTGTCGGAACTTCAACCACCGGCATCAGACAAACATGTGTTGGTTGAAATTGAGGATGCTTGCCGTATCATCAAAAAAGCTAAGCCTACCATTTATACATTGGTACGCAAAGGGCTGCTTCCTGCCTATAAGAAAGGTAAGAAACTCTATTTCTACGAGGACGAACTTCTGGCTTGGATTGAAAACGGACGAAAAAAGACTACCGAGCAAACATATGAGGAAATGCTGGCAAATATGCAAGGCGGTGTCCGTCATAAGCCCAAATCATCCATGAAACTTAAATGAGTGTAGATATGGATACATATTCTATTAATCCGGCATCCATCATTGACGAAGCGGTTGATTTAAGTATGCGACTGACGGGTACTGATTTTCCTGTCAGCATATTCCCGTCAAAAATCCAACGCATCATCAGCGAGGTACACGAATGCCATAACTACCCTACCGACTACATTGCCGCAGCAATCCTTACGGCAATAGCAGTTGGCATCGGTAACACGCATCTTGCCCAAATCAAGCAAGGCTGGGTAGAAAGCCCTATCCTGTATATGGCATTGATTGGACGACCGGGAGCAAACAAAAGCCATCCGCTTAGCTTTGCGATGAAACCGTTCCTTGATTACGACTATCAGCAAAATCAAGTCTTTGAGAAGGCTCTTGCCAAGTATGATGAGCTGATGAGTATGAATCGTAAAGAACGTGCGGATAACGGTGAAGAGCAATTTCCACAGGAGCCAATCCGTAAACGCTTCTTGATTTCGGATGTAACACCAGAAGGCTTGAGCCTTATTCATGCGCAAAACAAACGTGGTTTGTGCTTGTGGGCTGACGAGTTATCCGCTTGGTTCAAGAACTTCAACCGCTACAACAACGGTTCAGAAGAACAGTTCTGGCTGTCGGTGTTCAGTGCCAAGGCCACTATATCCGACCGTAAGAATGCCAAGAGTTCAATCTTCATCAAGCGACCGTATATCTCAGTTATTGGTACTATCCAAAAGAAGATTCTCAGTGAACTGGCTAAGGGTGAACGTTCCAGTAACGGATTCATTGACCGCATTCTGTTTGTGATGCCCACTCTGCAACAGAAAGCACGTTGGAATGACAAGGAATTGCCGGAGAACATCGAACAAGAGTGGAATGCCATTATTGACAAGCTGATACAACAGGAGTATGCCCTCAATGAATTTGGAGAGATAGAACCGCAGATTCTTCTTTTCACGGAGGATGCCAAGAGACGGCTTTACGAATGGCAGCACCACTTCTCAGAATTGTGCGACCGAGAGACAAACGACACTATCGTGAGTATCTATTGCAAGTTGGAGATATACATCATCCGTTTCTGTTTGATTATCCAATTAGCACGATGGACTTGCGGAGAGTGTGATAAAACTTGTATAGACCTGTTGACGGTGGAACGAGCCATCAAACTGACAGAGTATTTCAAGGAATCCGCATTGAGCGTTCAAAATATCCTCAATGAAAATGCGCTCAATAGTCAACAACAGGCGATAGTCAATCTGCTTCCTCCATCCTTTACGACTGCCCAAGCTATACAGATAGCCGAGCAGAACGGAATGAAGGAACGGACGTTTCAACGCTTTCTCAATGACAACATCGGGACATTGTTCCGCAAAGAGAAGCATGGAGAATATTCAAAGATTAACCCGTGACATTTTTGTCGGTTTGACACTTTCCAAGCGAAAACGACAATAACGACAAAAGTGCCACATCAAAAAGGAATATACAATGAGTACACATAGATTCATATTAGAACCCTACAAAGGTGTCAGCACTCGGCACACTTGCCCGAATTGCCACCGCCAAAGATGCTTTTCCAAGTATATTGATACGGAGAAGCAAATCCAGTTCCCAGAGTACGTGGGACGTTGTGACCATGAGCAGAAATGCGGTTATCACTTCACGCCTCGTGATTACTTTGAGCAGAACCCGTTAGAGAAAGACAAGTTTGCGGAGAATGAGAATAGTTTCAGAAGCTATGTTCCTATTAAGGAAACGCAACCAATAGCCACGTCCTACATAGATTTGGATATAGTCAACCAATCATTGCGTGGCTATCCTGCGAACAAGTTGTTTCAGTTTCTATCGGCTCAGTTCGGAGAGGCGGAAACATTGAATCTTATGAAGAGATACAAGGTTGGTACATCCAAGTATTGGGATGGTGCAACTGTATTCTGGCAAACGGACAATCAGAGTAAAGTCAGAACTGGTAAGATAATGCTTTACAATTCCGAAACGGGTAAGCGAATAAAAGAACCATACAATCATGTTACGTGGGTGCACTCTGTATTACACAAAGGTGATTACAATTTGAAGCAGTGCTTCTTCGGTGAGCATCTGCTTTCCGAAGACAAAAGCCGTCCAGTTGCGCTGGTCGAAAGCGAGAAAACGGCAATTATTGCATCTTACTATCTGCCGCAATTCCTATGGATAGCATCAGGTGGAAAGAACGGTTGCTTCAATGTCAACAGCCTATCCGTTTTGGCAGGAAGAAGCGTTGTATTATTCCCTGATTTAGGTGCAACCGACTATTGGCAGAGCAAAATCAGCCTGATGAAAAGCTGCGGAATTGAAGTACAAATGTTCGATTATTTGGAAGCCAACGCTACCGAAGACGAACGCAAAGAGGGGTACGACATAGCTGATTATCTACTCAAAGTGAAGCCTGGCGAAGCCATTCTTCAACAAATGATAAGGAAGAATCCTGTCTTGGAAACACTGATAGATACATTCGATTTAAAGCTCATCAGCGTACAACAAGGCACTCCACGACCGAAGGTTTTACCACCCAAGAAGCGAGGATTCAGACTTTGAACTCAGGGAGAAGAATCGAGACTTTTTTACTGTAGCAAGTTAATGTCGGTGTATTACATTCCCCGACCACTTGCTCCTCAAAAAGTCTGAGGAGGCGGCTCCCGATGGTCACACATTATTCACTAAAAACAGATTCAAATGGAAAAGAAATATACAGTAACACTCCGTCTGTCATATCAGCAATACGCATGGCTTGGTGCGCTTTGCAGACGGAGCAAGCAGACCCAAAGCGAAGTGATCCGTTCGCTCATCGAAAACGGTTCGGTACGTGAACGAATCACGCAAGAGCATATTCACATCATCCGTCAACTGATTGGCGAAAGTACTAATCTTAACCAGTTGGCAAGACAGGCAAACACCTACGGTTTCTTCGCCGTAGCTGACAGATGCAAGGAAATGGCTCAGCACATTAACCTACTTATAAAACGGTTGAAAGATGATAGGTAAACAGACTAAAGGGACATCGTTCGGTGGCTGTGTTAGCTATGTTCTCAAAGAGGAGAAATCCAAATTGCTGGAAGCAGTTGGAGTAGAAGGTACACCCGAACAGATGGCGGAGCAATTTGAGTTACAATCGCTACTCAATGATAAGGTAAAGAATATTGTCGGACATACTTCGCTCAACTTCTCACCAGAAGATAGCGAACGCTTAAAACATGATGATGAACTGATGTTGCAATTTGCCCACGACTACATGAAACTGATGGGAATCGAAAACACGCAGTACATTATTGCCCGGCACATCGACCGTGAACATCCGCATTGCCACATCGTCTTTAATCGAGTGGACAATGACGGCAAAACGATTAGCGACAAGAATGACTTTCGCAGGAATGAAAAAGTTTGCAAAATGTTGACCGCCAAATATCGCTTGCATTTTGCCAATGGTAAAGACCATATCAAGGAGGAACGATTGCGCCCTTATGACCGAGCAAAGCATGAGATATACAAAGCGTTGAAAGAGGAACTGTCCCAAGTACAAAATTGGGCTGACTTAAAGGATGCACTTGCCGACCGAGACATTGATATGAAATTCAAGGTCAGCCGAACTACACGGGAAATACAGGGTGTAAAATTTGAGTACAACGGTTTTTCTTTCTCTGGCTCTAAGATTAGCCGAGAGTTCAGCTACTTGAATATCGACAACCGACTAGAAGAGAATGCTTGTGCATCCTTGTTTGAATCACCCAAACAGGAATCCAGACATAAGGAAGGAAATGTACAACAAAGCGTTTCCCATTCCGATGATGGCTCAAGCATCAGTCTCGGCTTGCTAAACGGCAACTCATCCTACGATGCCACTGCCGCAGAAGAAGCCGAGTTCAATCGGCTGATGAAAAAGAAAAAGGCTAAGCGCAAGCGAGGCTTTCATTTATAATCCACTTTTTATTAACACTTTAAATTCAATTATTTATGGAAGATTTGATTCTTGATTTCAATCTCTACTTGTGTGAGAAGTTCGGCTACAGAAACAGTTGTAGCGTGATGCAAAATGCCAATGGCTTTTGTGTGAACATCAGTGAACGTGATCTGGACTGCTACATTCGCTTTTGGGAGTATAGTTGTGGAAGAGGCAATTTCCCCGACTGGTCTATCATCATTGTGCGCAGTAACTTCAAGAAGAACCAAGAAGAAAGCCTGAAAGATTTGGCTCGCTTCTTCAAGGAGTACATGCCACGCTACGGTTACAAATACCTCTGTACCGAAGGTGATAACTACAAGTATTATCAGACACTCGGTTTAAAGCTCATCTATCGAGGAATCTTTGAGCAAAACAATTATGGATTGCCGATTAAAGACTTAAATGTCTGACACATCGTTTAGAATTGAGGAGGGGACTTTTCCTCTCCTTTTCTTATATACCGATAAATCAGAATTTACCGATACTTGACCATTCATTAAAAGCGGGAGAAGTTCGTCGCGTTGCTTAGTGAGAGTAGCAATTTCAAAAGAATTATCTTTTATTTTCTCAAAAATTGGCTTTACAACAAGTCCAAATTGAGTTATGAACGATTGCGGTGCAATACACAATGTGGATTGTTCAATGTCTGAGCTAATAATTGACTTAAAGGTGGAGCCGCTACCTTTTGCTTTCAAGCATTCTATTAGTTGTGCGGTAAGAAAAAACAAATACTCAAATTCATTATTCCTTGATTTGAGCGCATAGCATGATTGATTCATAGCCATAGGTGTCCCTACTATAACCATTTTCCCAATAGAGCCTCTTGCTGTTATTATAATTGTTCCGACATCAAAAAGAGAAGAAGCACATCGAGACAATCCTTTTGCTGTAATATTTTCAGCGGTTTCAATTTGGAATATAGAACCACTGTAATCTGTTGGTCCGAAGAACGGAATAGTTCCATTATTCCAAAACATTGGCTCTTGTTTACTTGGTGTACCCCCACTGAGAATATCTGCTATACTACAAACATTTGAAGCCTGCCACCCCTTAGGTATCTCTCGTTTCAGCTTCTCATTCCACACCATTTCGCCGCCACTTGACTTATATGGTCTTCCATTCTCATCTGGAAAGTCAAATTGTACAAACCAGTAGTCATAGAGTTGTTTTGCCATCGCTTCTAAATTCTGATTTAGCAGCCTCTTATATTATATATAAGAACAAAATTATCAGAATTATGAAAGAGAACATCATTCAGGCGATAGTTGCGGAAATGCAGCGTGACTTAGATTGCCGACAAATGGCACGGCTTAAAGCTGTGCTTACATCAGAACTGCATAATGTAGAAATCATTGAAAAGAGCGATTGCGCCACACAGCAAACGCAGGAGAATGAACATCTTCTTAACTCTTTTATATCAGCCAAAAAGATAGAGGGATGTTCAGATAAGACATTAGCTTACTACCGTAATACCATTGAACGGTTGTTAGTCACGCTTTCATTGGCAATTTGTCACATTACAACAACAGATATTCGTACTTATCTATCAGATTACCAAGAAGAACACCAATCGAGCAAAGTGACCATTGACAATATGCGACGCATCTTTTCCAGCTTCTTTGCATGGTTGGAAGATGAAGATTATATCGCTAAAAGCCCGGTAAGACGCATTCACAAAGTTAAGACAGATTCACTTGTAAAAGAGGTGCTTTCTGACGAACAGTTGGAGCAACTTCGAGATAGTTGCACGACCAAACGAGATCTTGCTATTATAGACTTTCTTTCATCCACGGGTATTCGTGTTGGTGAATTGGTAAAACTAAACCGTGAAGATATAGACTTCCACGAACGGCAGTGTGTGGTATTTGGAAAAGGGAATAAAGAACGTATTGTTTACTTCAATGCTCGAACCAAGCTGCACTTGCAACAATACCTCAATGGGCGTACTGACGACAATCCAGCTTTATTCGTCTCTCTCCATTCTCCTCACACACGACTGACTATCAGCGGTGTGGAAATTAGAATCAGAAAATTAGGTCAATCACTTTCTATGCCCAAAGTTCATCCGCACAAGTTTCGTCGTACCCTTGCAACAATGGCTATCGACAAAGGTATGCCCATCGAACAGGTGCAGCGACTACTTGGTCATGTACGCATTGACACAACACTGCACTATGCCATTGTGAATCAAAACAATGTAAAGTTGGCTCATAAGAAATATTTGGGATAACTGAACCACAAGAATCTGCCTAAAAATGTGTAACTTTGCATCTAAATTTGGATGCAAATGAGAAAATATAAATTGGGAGACATTGCCACTGTTGAAATCAGTGGAGTAGATAAGAAAATCAAAGACGGAGAAAAAGAGATTCGTCTTTGCAACTTTGTTGATGTATATTACAACTGGGCTATTACCACAGCTCAGCATGATAGTTTTATGCTTGCTACCGCCCGTCCTAATGAGATTTCTAAGTTCAAATTGAAGAAAGGGCAAGTTGCATTAACCAAGGATAGTGAAACTCGTGATGACATAGGAATTCCTACTTATATTGCAGATGATTTTGATGATGCCATATTGGGCTATCATTGCGCTCTGGTTACTCCAAATAAGGATATTTTAGATGGACGTTATCTGAACGCTCTTCTGCATACGGACTATGCAAAGAAATATTTCGCTTGCAATGCCTCTGGAAGCGGACAACGTTATGCGTTATCCGTAGAAGCACTCAATTCTTTTCCTGTTCCAATAATCCCATTGCATGAACAGAAACGAATTGGCGAAATATTCTCTGCATTAGATAAAAAAATTGAGCTTAATAAGCGGATAAATCAGAATTTACCGTCACCTGACCGTTCATTAAGAGCGGTAGAAGTTCGTCTCGCTGCTTAATTAAAATGTTATTATTACTTATATTTTGATCAATCATTAAATGATATTGCGAAACAATAACATGAAATTTTTCAATGAGCTGTTCTTGAGCTTCAAACCAATGATTTGCTAAGAATACATCTGTCTGAAAGTTTTTAATACCAGAGGTTTTACCTTCAAAATTAAACATGTTATCATTATCATAGAGGTTTCGCCATAGGTAGTAAAAATACTCAGAATACGTTCGTTTCTTCATACTAAATGACTGACAAAAATTAGAGCACACTAAGGCTCCTTCATTTCTTTCGATTACTCCTTTTGTTATCAATGCAACTCTACCCGTTGCTTGTACTGGACTACCACCGGAAATTTCAATCACAATATCTCCATCTTCTAAAAGTCGATCAGAATGTTTCGATGTAATATGTCTTGTAGGTACATCATTCAGTTTAATTATATCAGCTCCACGGACACAACCTACTTTTATTGTCCCATCCTTGGGTGTATCATATCCCCAATCTCCGCCTTTATTTTTATCTATAAAGGCATTAAGCGTAATATCTTTCCATCCTTCCGGAATCTCTCGCTTTAGTTTCTCATTCCAAACCATCTTGCCGCCACTTGATT
>JBJEAY010000588.1:0-8057 GCA_051869575.1 Prevotella sp.
AAAAAAACATTAAATGATATGTATATCATATACCTATTCTTTGATAATTCAGTATTTTGTGGTAATTTTGCAGAAAAATAGAATAAATAGAATTAAGTAATTAAAAGATGAAGAAAAGTATTCTTTTCGCTGCCTTGATGACAGCATTGTCAACAAACGGACAGTCGATGGACGCACTGCTCAAGTCGGTGGAACAAAATAACGCACAACTCATAGCATATAAGAAAGCTGCGGATGCCACCAAGTCGGCTAATCATGCAGAGGTTGTAATGGATGACCTGGAATTAGGTTACAACCGACTGTGGGGCAATCCCACAACGATAGGCAACAGGCACGACGTCAGCGTGAGCCAACCTATCGACCTGCCCACTGTTTTCGGCACCAAGTCGAAGGTGGCAAAGGGCAAGGACGCCTTGGCTGACGACGAGTATCTCGCGAGAAGACAGGATGTTCTGCTTGAGGCACGACTCTGTTATGTGGATGCCGTGTATTATAATGCGTTGATTAACGAATTGCAACGCAGGTGCGAACAGGCGAGCGCGATGTCGGAAATGCAAAAGAAGCAGTTGGAGGCTGGTGATATAAACATCATCGACTACAACAATATGCGCCTCACGCTATCCAACACCTCCACCGCCCTTACTCAGGCAAAGGCTGAGCGCGATGCTGTGATGGCACAGCTCAAGCAACTCAACGGCGGTATCTCCATCAGCGTCACCGACACTGTCTATACTCCAATATCCCTTCCCGAAAATTTCGACGAGTGGTTTGAGACGGTATGCGCCTCTTCTCCTGCTATAGCCCTCACTCGCGACGGTATGACCTTAGGACGCCGCCAGTTGGCATTAGCCAAACAGGGGTGGTTGCCCAAGTTGTCGTTGGGATATATGAGTGAGAAAACCGTTGGCGAACAGTATCAGGGTATCACCGTTGGAATGAATCTTCCCTTATGGAGCGCAGGAAAGAAAGTGAAGCAAGCCAAGGCTGAGGCAGCAGCTGCCGAATCTATGCACACGGCGGCAATCGAGAGCCTGAAGAGTGTGCTCTCAAGCGATTATGCCCTCACCAAAGGACTGATAAAGGCAGCTACAGAAAGCAAGGCAACCTTGTTGTCAACCGATAACAGGGACAATCTGCAAAAGGCATGTCGTGCAGGCGAGATGTCAACATTGGAGTATCTCGTCTCTCTGACATCTTATTATGATGCAGTGGATAAAATGCTGTCAAGCGAGCGTGAAGCTCAAAGGGCCTACGCTCGCCTGACGATGTATTTGTTATAGGTTTCCTCTCTCCTTGTCGAGATAGTACTTGTAGGTTCCTACGGTGAGTTCGTCGCAAGCTGCCTCATCGCATACCACAATGGCCTTGGGGTGCATCTGCAGCATCGAGGCAGTCCACTTGTGCGATATGTCTCCGTCAATGATGTGCTTCAGGGCGCGTGCCTTGTGGTGTCCGTTGCATACGAGCAACACCTCCTTGGCAGCCATCACTGTTCCGATACCCACTGTCAACGCCTGTGTAGGCACCAGACTGAGGTCGCCGTCAAAGAATCGGCTGTTGGCGATGATGGTGTCGGTGGTCAATGTCTTGATACGTGTATTTGAGGTGAGCGACGAACCTGGTTCGTTGAATGCCAAATGTCCGTCGGGACCTACTCCACCCATAAACAGGTCTATACCTCCCGCAGCCTCTATCGCCTTCTCGTAGTCCTCACATTCCTTCAACAGGTCGGGTGCGTTTCCGTCGAGGATATGCACATTCTCCTTCTTAATATTAATATGTGAGAAGAAATTCGTCCACATAAAGGAGTGATATGACTCGGGATGATCTTCGGGGATATGAACATACTCGTCCATGTTGAAGGTGACGACGTTCTCAAAAGACAACTCTCCTGCCTCATATTTCTTTATCAATTCCCTATACAAGCCCAATGGCGATGAGCCTGTGGGGCACCCAAGTTTAAAGGGCTTTTCTGCTGTAGGCTGTGCCTCTACAATTCGCTTTGCTACGTAGTCGGCAGCCCATTTCGACAATCTGTCGTAGTCTGGTTCAATAATTACACGCATAATATTTTAGTTGTTTGTTTGTAAATTTTGTGCAAAAATAAGAAAAAAAAAAGAAAAATGCAAGAAATTCTGCATTTTTCTTTATTTATTTTATAATTAGCTCCCCTTATCTTCGAAAGCTGAGATAATACATGATGGGGATGACGAATACATTCAAGAGTGTGGAGGTGATAAGACCACCAAGGATTACCTTCGCCATGGGCGACTGAATCTCATTTCCTGGCAGATCGCCTGTGAGAGCCATGGGGATGAGAGCCAAGGCACTCGTGAGAGCTGTCATGAGGATAGGATTGAGACGGTCAACGGAACCCATCACTATACTGTCCTCCAACGAATAGTCACGGCGACGCAAGTCGTTATAGCGCGACACAAGCAACATACCGTTGCGAGTGGCTATTCCAAACAGGGAGATAAATCCTATGATGGCAGGTATGCTCACCACCCCACTCGTCATGGCTATCGCCACTACTCCGCCTATCACCGACAACGGAAGATTAAGCATCACCACAGCCGACTGGGTGAGCGAGCGGAACTGGTGGAACAACAACACGAAGATGATAATCATACTTATCAGCGATGCCACCAAGAGGGTGCGCGACGCCGACTGCTCGCTTTCAAACTGTCCGCCGTATTCCACATGATAACCCTCGGGCAGGTTGATATGCTCCGATACAGTCGTCCTGATGTCGTTGACCACTCCACGAAGGTCGCGTCCACTGACATTTGCCGAGATGACAATCTTGCGCTGCACATTCTCGCGACTTATCGTATTGGGGCCCGAGGTGGAACTGATGGTGGCAAGTTGACTCAGGGTAACTGGTCCACGGGGTGTCTGCACTCGCAGGTCTTTGATATCCTGCATGGTGGAGCGCTGATCGTCAGCCACCTTGAGTGTTACATCGAATGTACTGTTGCCGTCATATACCTGCGACACGGTGGAGCCTTGAAGCAAGGTCTCTACGTATGATGCAAACTCAGGCATGGTGACTCCATATTTTGCCAACAATGCGGCACGCGGACGGATAGTGAGTTGCGGACGCTCCACCTGCTGCTCCACGTTGAGGTCGGCAATACCGTCGATGTCCTTTATGGCATCACGTATCTGATTACCAATGGCATACATGCGGTTGAGATCAGTGCCGAAGAGTTTGATGGCAATGCCTGCACGCGTTCCCGACAGCATGGCGTCTATACGATGACTGATAGGCGACCCCACCTCCACATTGATTCCCGGAATCTCCGACAGGCGATGGCGCACATCTTCGAGCAGTTCGTCCTTCGAGCGGTCGGATAGTTCGAATGGCGCCTCAATCTCTGAGGTGTTGATTCCCAAGGCATGCTCATCGAGTTCGGCACGTCCCGTTTTTCTTCCAACCACCTTTATCTCGGGTATCGACAGGAGTGCGCGCTCTGCACGTCGTCCTATACTGTCCGACTCCTCAAGGGATATGCCAGGAAGCGTACTGACATTGACAGTGAGTGAACCCTCGTTGAACGGCGGAAGGAATGAGCGTCCGAATCCCGCAAACATCACTATGGCTATCACGAGGGCTGCCACAGTAGTGCCGAGCACCACACGCCTATGCCCTAATGCCCATCGCAATGCGTTGAGATAATGCTTCTGAAGATAGGTTATTATGATTGGTTCCTTCTGCACTTCGAGCGAGTGTCGGCTGCTGCCAAGCAGAAAACTGCACAACACGGGAGTGAGGGTTAGCGCTACAACAGTGGAAGAGCAGAGGGCTACTACGAATGCAATGCCAAGTGGTGCCAACATTCTGCCTTCCATCCCCGTGAGAAAGAAGATGGGCAGAAAACTGGCAATGATAATCAGTGTGGAATTAAGGATAGGCATGCGCACCTCTCGCGAGGCGTCGAAGATGACGTCGATGACAGGTCGGCGGCCTGGAATGGGCAGTTGGCGATTGGCACGCAGACGTTTATACACGTTCTCCACATCCACGATGGCGTCATCCACAAGCGAACCGATGGCAATACACAATCCTCCAAGACTCATCGTGTTGATGGTGAGTCCGAGGGCATGAAGTGCCACTATCGCCGCAAGAAGCGAGAGCGGGATGGTGACGAGCGAGATAATCGTGGTGCGCGCGTTCATAAGGAAGATGAACAGTACGACGACAACAAACAGGGCTCCTTCGAGCAATGCGTCCTTGACATTGTCGATACTGCTCTCGATGAATCTCGACTGGCGATAGACATCTGTGGATAGATGCACATCCGAGGGCAGCGACTTCCTCAGGTCGGCAAGTGTACTGTCGATATGTGCTGTAAGTTCGAGAGTGCTGGTGTTGGGTTGCTTGGTGACTGTGAGTGTGACAGCTGGGATGCCATTATAGCTCGATACACCAGTGCGCGGAGTCTTGTCGCCCACCCTCACCTCTGCCACATCACGCAGGCAAACGGCACCTGAGGGCGTGTCGGCAACAAGGGCGTCTGCAAGTTTGTTGACATCCGTGGTAGATATCACTCCTCGCACGATATACTCATTTCCGTATTCATACAACGTGCCTCCCGATACATTGGCGTTCATGCCCTCTACTGCCGACATCACGTCACTGAGTGTGACACCATGATGCGACATTCTCTCGGGAGAAAGAAGAATCTGATATTCCTTTACCTCGCCGCCAAGAACTGCCACCTGAGCCACACCGCCCGTAGCAAGCAGTCGCGGACGGATGGTCCAATCGGCAATGGTGCGCAGGTCGCGAAGTGAAGTGGAGTCGGACGTGAGTGCCACAAACATCAGCTCGCCAAGGATGGACGACTGCGGACCGAGTGTAGGATTTCCTATTCCCGCAGGCAGGTCGTCACGCACAGTTGCAAGTTTTTCGGATACTATCTGACGCGCTCTATAGATGTCAGTTCCCCAGTTGAACTCCACCCACACTACCGAAAATCCTGTAGTGGATGATGAGCGCACGCGACGCACATCCGTGGCACCGTTGACAGCGGTTTCTACGGGGAAAGTGACAAGTCGCTCCACCTCCTCGGCAGCCATTCCTCGTGCCTCTGTCATCACCACTACCGTTGGTGCATTGAGGTCGGGAAACACATCCACCTCCATATTGCCGGTGGTATATACACCAAAGAGCATCAGCAGCACTGACACTATCACTATCGCAAGGCGATTGTCGAGGGAAAATCTTATAATCTTATTCAGCACGAGAGAACTTTAATTTTTTAATTCTTTAATTCTTTAATTTCATTGAAATCTCCGATTTCAATGACTATGACTATGCCCCTCGGGCACAGAGCCACTCATCGAGGCAAGGCGCACCTGCATGGCTCCTTGTGTCACTACCTTCTCGCCAGCCTTTAGGCCTGCGGTAATCTCGATGCGCTCACCGTTATCACGCCCCACTGACACCTCACGCTTTACAAACACCTCTGGTTCGTCGGGCTCAGCCACATACACGAAATATAGCCCCTGCTCCTCAGTTATCGCCCCCGTAGGCAGCGAGATACACGGTTTGCCGTCGTTCATGAGCAGATAGACATCGGCATACGACCCCGGGAGAAGAGCTCCCACATTATCCATCGACATGATGACAGGCGCAAAGGCTGAACCATCGGCAAGACTGCGGGCATACGACTCCACACGTCCGTTCATTGCCGAAAGACGATAGAGCGTGTCGTCGCCGGGAATACGGAAATTGGCTCCGCTGACGGATGACAACAGGCGCAGATACTGCTGCGGCACGTCGGCACGCAACTGCAGTCGGCGATTCGAAGTGAGCGTGAGGATTGGCGTACCGATATTGACATAGTCGCCTTGGCGCACGAGGATGTTCTTGACATATCCAGCACGCGGAGAGGCTATCACCACCCCACCCTTGGATGCTGTCGATTCCATTCCACGCCATGCCGCGAGAGCCTGTTCGTAATCGAGTTTTGCCTGCTCGTAGGCTTTCTGCGATATTATCTTGTCGGCTACAAGTTCCTTCGCCCTCTCCAATTGGCTTTGGGCTGCGAGATATGCTGCCTTTGCCTTGGCTACGGGGTCGCCCGACTGTAGATTGCGCGACGAGACAATGGCCAGCATTTGACCTGCCACAACTGTGGCACCTTCGGTCAACTGGCGATTTGCAAACTGCACGATACCATCTGATGTGGCAACGACAGTCTGCTCGTCATTTTGCGACGACACAATCTGCCCTCCCACCTTTATCACATTGACAAAGTCGGACGGATTCACCACTGATGCCATCACGTGAGCGTCTTCCATCTGATGCTTCGTCATGACAATCTCTCCTGCATGGTCTTCATGTCCATGCTCATCTTCTTTGGCTTCGTCGTGGCCCTTGCTGCCGCACGAGGCAAGCAGCAGGGCTGACGACAGGAACATTATAGTCTTCTTATTCATTATTATAATATTATCTCGAGCGGACAAGCGAGAGCTGACTTGAAGTTGTCGATGCGCAGCTGCCACTCTGATTGAGTGCGGCAGTCATACTTGCTCCATGCCGAACCGAAGTAATACGTGAATTTCTCGTTAGGCTGCAATCCCTTCTTGATTCCAAGGGCATGACCTGCATTGCCTCTCACGGGATTCTGATACATCACCTTGCGTGTCATGTCAACACCCTCGGGGAAGATGGCTGCCACATATATCTGGAAGTTCTGATTCTTGGGATTGTCGGTGGGGTCGGCATACTGCACGAAGTCCTTGCCCAGAACGACACTCTCGGTGTCCTCGGTATGGATGACTACTCCCGAAGCCACATCCACAGGGGCGGTGATGCCGTCATACCACACTGTCATCTTGTTGAAGTTGCTGCCCTTGTCGAGCGACAGGAGACGATGCTCGCCATTTGCGCCATAGTCCAGGCGCACAGTGAATCTCAGTGGTCCGTTGTCGAGTATCTCGTAGGATGTCCAGCAGTATGGGAAACGGATGTTCTCGCCCTCGATGATGGCGGGAGTACCGCATCCGAGTGTCGGTCCCACCTTATAGCAGTCGAGTCCGTATCCACGATCCACATGATAACTCAGTTTGTTGACGAGCTCGTCGTGATAACGGTTTTCCACCACGAGGTCGGGAGTGTTCTTCACCCACACGTCATTACCGTAGGCATCCTCACCCGAAGCCTGCAGAGCCGGACCATAGCAGCGATATGCACCTCGGTCGTTCTCCCATGCAATATCGTCAACGCGCTCGGGATACATTCGTCCGTAGCAGGTGCTGACGTATGACTTTGGCTGTCCTGTGACAATGGTGATTGTGGCTGATGAAGATGGGGCCACTGCCACGTCCACGAGTATCTTTCCGTCGTAAGTGAGCTGTGAGGGAATCTCGTTGCCGATGGCGTTCTTGACAATAAACTGGCGACCTCCGCTGATGCCGAGACGCTTGAAGACTTCGGCTGCACAGAGTTCCACCACCTGCTGACGCTGGATGCCCGAGGCGTTCTTCACCTCAACAGTCATCTGACGTGGAGCGACGAGGGTTGAATCGTCATATCTCACCTTCTCGCATGCGGCAAGAAGAGCCTCTGGCGAGTTGTCGCGCAGACTCCACATCTGTTCGATGGTAGCGGCATATTGTGCCTTGTCGAGCAGTCCCCTGTTCACTGTCCACAAGAGTGTGTAGAGTGTAGGTGCGGCAGCCACGTCCGCCTTCACCTTCTCGGCGATGTCTCCACGCTGGGGAGCGTCGGCAGGCAGGGCGTCGAGCGTGCGCACGAGTGAGAGCACGTCAGCCTGTCGATAGGCGGCAATGATGCGGTCGAGATACTTGGGACAGCGTGTTGCCTTGTACAGTTTTGCCAGTACGGGCAGCGACTGGATATTGTCGGCACGTAGCAACGACGCAATCTTATACTTGCCGGGATTGGTTTCGTTGAGGTCGAGATATGCCTCCATCACCCCGTTCCATTTGTTGTGTCGCGCCCATTTGTCGCAGTATTCGAGATAGCGTGCATTCCCCGTCAGTCGATATGCCTCCATGTTGGCGGCAAAATAGGCAGCATT
>JBJEAY010000589.1:0-7949 GCA_051869575.1 Prevotella sp.
TTAAAATGACGTTTCATGGACGATTAGCATATGTTTATTTATCCACGAAAGTGTTAAAATAGTGTTTTGTGGACAAATAAACAACTAAAAAATTTGGCAGAATGAAATGTTTTTCCTAACTTTGCAGCGCATAACATATTCATTTCAAGACTAATATGGAAAAGATTATCGGAAGGAAACGTGAACAAGAGGAACTCATGCGCATATATCACCGCAAGAGTGCCCAATTTGTGGCAATATATGGAAGAAGACGTGTGGGCAAGACATATCTTGTAAGAGAACTGTTTAAGGATGACTTTGCTTTCTATCACACAGGAGTATCCCCAGTTGAGTTGAGCGGAGAAAATCTTCTTGCAGCCCAATTGTCGGCATTCTCTTCCACCTTGCGTCGTTATGGTTCAGAACATGACAAACAGCCAACCAACTGGATGAATGCATTTGATATGCTCATCAATCTGCTTGCCTCGAAGTCAAAAGACAAAAGACAGGTGGTGTTTATCGACGAAATGCCATGGATGGACACCCCACGCTCCGGATTTATAACTGCCTTTGAACATTTCTGGAACGGATGGGCAGCAGGACAGGACAACCTGATGCTGATAGTGTGCGGTTCCGCCTCTTCGTGGATTTCCGACAATCTTATTAATTCCTATGGTGGATTGTACGACCGTGTGACATGCGAAATACAGCTGCCTCCCTTTACACTTGCTGAGACCGAGGCAATGCTCCGCGCCCAGGAAGTCACAATGAGCCGTTATGACATTATACAATTATATATGGCAGTTGGTGGCATACCGATGTATCTCAGCTATGTTACTCCTGGACAAAGTCTTGCACAAACAATAGACCAACTGTTCTTTGCCCGCAAGGCAAAACTAAAGGACGAGTTTGACCGCCTCTTCAACTCCATATTCAACAAACCAGAGAAATACCGCCAGGTGGTCACCCTCTTGGCAGGAAGACAGAAAGGCTATTCACGTGACGAGATTATCCGTATTTCGTCAATCGACTCCGGAGCTGGTCTGTCGCAGATATTAAAGACCCTTGAGGCATGCGACTTTATTGAATACTACAAACCTTTTGAGAACAACCGACGCCAAATGATGTATAGGCTCACAGACCCATTTTGCCTTTTCTATCTAACGAATGTAAACGGCAACTCACGCAGTGAAACATATTGGCGAGACAATGAGAACCTTCCATCGCTCTCAACATGGCGTGGACGTGCTTTCGAAAATCTGTGTCTGTTGCATCTCAACCAGATAAAGCGGGCATTGGGAATCGAGGGTGTTGCCTGTGATGCTTCTGCATGGACAATGCGCGGTACAGAGGACGAAAGCGGAATGCAAATCGACCTTATTCTCGATCGCAACGACCGTGTAGTGAATCTCTGTGAAATGAAATTTGTAAATACATCATTTTCAGTTGATGCCCAATATGAACAGGTATTACGCCATCGCCTCAACTGGATGTCAACGCATGTTGGCAAGCGCAAGAATGTGCAGATGACCCTCGTCACCACCTATGGTCTGACATACGGTATGCACAGCGGTGTCTTCCAATCCACAGTAACCATGGATGACTTGTTTGTGTGATAACAGTTATTGTAATGTCCTCACTACAGTTATTATGAAGTAGTGAATAGACTATCATTATTAAGTCTGAATTATTTGTGTATCCTCAACTGCTCTTGCGATAGCTGATGATGGCCCATGCCCATGTGACGACTGCCATAAGGACAAGGCGAAGGAGGTAGGGCCAGAGGTCGTTCAATCCGCTACCTTTTATATATATCATGCGCATCGGTTCGATGTAATAGCGCATGGGATTAAACTCGGTGATGACTTGTGCCCAATGGGGCATACTCGCCACTGGAGTGAGCAATCCACTGAGCAAAAGGAAGATAACTAAGAAAAAGAACATCACCAAGGCTGCCTGCTGGATGGTGTCGCTATAGTTGGAGACTATGAATCCAAGACAACTCACCACAAGAATGAACAGGGAGGTCATGACAAGAATGGTCAGGATACTGCCCGAAGGGGCGATGCCATGAATTAACCTGGCAGCACCCATCGCAATGAACAGAATCAATATGCCCACACACCAATAGGGAATCATTTTGGAGAAGATAAACTCAAAACGGCCTATGGGCGTCACGTTAATTTGCTCTATCGTGCCCTTTTCCTTCTCACCCACGATATTCAGCGCAGGAAGGAATCCCACCGTGAGAATCAGCAAAAGGGATATGATGGCCGGCACCATATATAACTTGTAGTCTAGATGGGGATTGAAAAGAAATCGGAATGAGGAAGACGGCATGTCGCTGATTATCTGTTGCAGATACACCTGACCGAGTCCTGCCTTAACGGCATTGACGGCATTGGCTGAGATCATTATCCTGCCCTCACCCGTGCGCACATGGTCGCGCTCATAGTCGGGGGCAATCTCTATGATGAAGTCGCTCTCGCCACTCTTCAGATACCGTTCGGCCTCGCGATAGGAAGAGGAATAGTCGTTAAGAGTGAAATAGGATGATGCCGCCAGTCGCTCGACTATGCGTCGCGAGGATGGACTGCGGTCGTTGTCAACAACACTGATGCGCATGTTCTTCACCTCCTGCGTTGCCACACGCGGAACAATATTCATCAGTGCCACGGGCAGCACCACAAACACCACAGGCAGGATGACATTGCGCATCATCTGCTTGAACTCCTTTTCTATCAGACACAACAATCGCATTTCTTTACAGCCTTTTTTTGTATAACGACAATGACACCGCCAACAACACCACAAGCATCACGGCAAGCACCACAAAGTTTTTCACTACATATTGCATCTCCACTCCCTGAATCATAATCCGTCGGGCGGCATCCATATACCAACGGGCTGGTATAAAGTTGGGTATCACTTGCAATGCCTCGGGCATACTCTCAATCGGGAATACCATACCCGAGAAATACATCGTGGGCACGATAGTGAGCAGAGAGAGAAGCATCGCCGCCAACTGACTTCCCACACAGGTGGAGATGAGCAGTCCAAGAGCAAGAGCCACAAGGATATAGAGCACGGAAATGGCAAGGAACACGGCCAACGAACCAGCCATCGGCACATGGAGAACAAACACGGCCAAGAGCAGAATGGTGGCAAGGTTGGCAAGCGAGATGACAAAATAGGGCACTAACTTTGCCAATATGATATACACAGGGGGCAGGGGTGAGGCAAGCAGCACCTCCATAGTACCCGTCTCCTTCTCGCGCACAATGGAGATGGATGTCATCAGCGTACATAGCAACATAACTATCATTCCGATGATTGCAGGAACGAAGTTGTATTCACTCTTCGACTGGGGATTGTAGAGTAAATGATTATTAATGAATGATGATTGATTATTGATGAATGATGATTGATTATTGATGAATGATGATTGATTATTGATGAATGATGAATTATTTATTCCCATGGCATATCCGCTTCGCATATTTGCCTGGTTAGGCTCAATGCCGTCAAACAACATCTGCACGTTGTCATCGGCATCAATACACAGCGCCATGTCAATCTTGCCACTGCGAAACAGGGGCATCAGTGCGTCGTAGTCATCCACCACTGTCTCGATATGGAAATAGCTGTTGGCATCAAACCTCTGTATCAGTTGTTGCGACGTCTGACTTTTTGCCATGTCAAACACAGCCATGCGAGTGTCGTTCACCTCGGTAGTGATGGCATAACCGAAGAGAACCACAAGCACCACTGGCATCACCAAGAGGATGAGCATGGTGCGCGAATCGCGGAATATCTGCAGAAACTCCTTATATACAAATTCTGAAAATCTTTTCATGTGCGCACAGCCTTTCTTGCTAATTTAAGAAATACTCCATACATATCGTCCACCTGATACTGACGCTTGAGATTGTCGGGAGTGTCGAGGGCGCATATCTTGCCATCCACCATGATGGAAACCCGGTCGCAGTATTCAGCCTCATCAAGATAATGGGTAGTCACGAACACCGTGATGCCACGGTCGGCGGCACGGTATATCAGTTGCCAGAACTGTCGGCGTGTGGCAGGATCGACACCACCTGTCGGTTCGTCAAGGAACACAATCTTGGGATGATGGAAGATGGAGATGGAGAATGCCAGCTTCTGCTTCCATCCCAACGGCAGCGACCCAACGATTGTATTACGCTCGTTTTCCATGCCCAACTCGGTCAACATCTCCTCGCTCCTTGCCTTTATCTCACTTCGTTTCATACCGTAGATACCTCCAAAGAGTTTCATGTTCTCGGCTATCGTGAGGTCCTCATACAGAGAGAATCTCTGCGACATATATCCGATATGGAGTTTCACCTGCTCATGTTCATGCGCCACGTCATATCCCGCCACTCTTGCCTTGCCGGCGGTAGGCTGCGACAATCCGCAGAGCATCCTCATGGCAGTGGTCTTGCCGGCACCATTGGCACCGAGAAAGCCGAATATCTCACCCTTGCTCACACTGAACGAGATGTCATCCACGGCACGGAAATCCCCGAATGCCTTGACTAAATGTTCCACCTCGATCACCTTCTCCGTCTGCGAATGTATGTCGTCGTGACTCAGCGGTTGTGGACAGAAGATATGCGAGAAACGAGTGAGTATTTCCTCGGGGTGTCCCACTCCCATCACCTTTCCCTTGTTGATGAAGGCAATACGCTGGCATCGTCTCACCTCGTCAAGATACGGGGTAGATACGATGATGGTTATTCCCTTAGCCTTCAGTTGGATAAGCATATCCCAAAACTCCTTTCTCGACACAGGGTCAACACCCGTTGTGGGTTCGTCGAGCAACAACACCCGGGGTGCATGTATAAGGGCGCATGAGAGGGCAAGCTTCTGCTTCATGCCTCCCGAGAGTTTTCCTGCCCTACGGGTTCTGAATGGTTCCAGTTGGCTGTATATTGGAGCCACTATTTCATAGTTCTCCTCAATGGTTGTATTGAATATCGTGGCATAGAAATGCAGGTTCTCCTCTACCGTGAGGTCTTGATAGAGCGAGAACCGCCCCGGCATATATCCTATGTGGCGGCGCAGCTCGCGATAGTCTTTCACCACGTCACACCCATCCACCATTGCCTTGCCGGAATCGGGCAGCAATAGCGAGGCTATGATGCGGAACAAGGTAGTCTTGCCTGCCCCGTCGGGACCGATGATGCCAAACAGTTCACCCTCATTGATGTCAAGACTGACATCCGTGAGAGCCTGCACCCTCTTGTATTTCTTGCAGATATTCTCAACAACAATCATGAGAAAACTTCAATATTTCAATTGTTCAATTGTTCAATTTTTCAATTTTTCAACCTTTTAATTTCGCTTCGCGAACCAAACCTCCCCATACATTCCCCGCTTGATCATCCCATCGTTGTTGACTGCTATCTTCACTGCATACACAAGGTTGGCACGCTCGTCGCGCGTCTGTATAGTCTTGGGAGTAAACTCAGCTTTGTCGGAGATCCATTCCACAACTCCGTCGTATGCCTTGCTTTCCGTCTCGCCCATGTCGGCATACACCTTCACCTTCTGTCCCACCTTCAGCGTCGTCAGTTGCGGAGCAGTGACATACGCCCTCAGCTTCATCCTCCTGATGTCTCCAACCTTAAACAAGGAGCGACCGGGAACGGCATACTCGCCTTGTTCGGCATACTTGGTCAGCACTACCCCGTTTATTGGACTGGTGATGAGCGACTTGCGTATCTGGTCTTCGGTCTGTTCACGCTGTGCCTTGATGCCCCTGCTTTGACTGCCGATACTCTCGTTGTTGCTGCCTATCTGCTCCTGAGTGGCAGACAGTTGGCGTTGCAGCACTTCTATCTGATATTCAATGTCATCCACCTGTTTCTGTGTAGCCGCATTAGACGCCAGCAACTCCGTGAAACGCTTTTTCTCCTTTTGCAGGTTGCTAATCTGCTGACGTATGGAAGCCACCTGACGATTGGCATCCAACCTTTTACTGTCGGTGGCAGACTGGTTGGCAGCCAACTGGCGGTCGCGTAACGACAACTGTAGGGTGTCAATGAGTCCGAGCACTTCGCCCTGCTTGACATCCTGTCCTTCCTCCACATTAAACGAGAGGATTTCCCCCGTAGCCCTTGCCGACACAATCACCTCAGTGGTCTCGAACACTCCCGAAGCGTCATATTCCTTCTTGTCAGAAGAGCAAGCCATGAGTGTCGCTATCGCGGCACAAAGGCAATATATATTATTCTTTCTCATTCCTAATTCCTAATCCCTAATTCCTAATTCCCAATAAGTATTCAAGTTCATAAATGGCTTTCAGCATTTCTATCTCATGCACAGACTGTTGTGTGCGTGCATTGTTCTCACGGGTAATCTCCTGCAACAATCCGTTAACGTCGATAATACCATGGGAGAGCTTTGCCTCAGCCGCCTTTCTTACAGATGTTCTCAAGCGTATGATGTCTTCGTCATCTGCCATTATCTTCTGATAACGTTCGATTGTCAACCTTTCCTGAGTGGATTGCAAACGGTTGTTGAACAGAAAGACCTCCTTGGCGTTGTCTATCTCACTCGCCACAACTGATAGTTTTCTCTTGTCGTTTTTATGAGTATAAAGGCTGCCTATGTTCCAATTCAGTTTTACTCCTACCATACCGTTCAACGACCAGTTGTGGGAGAACATATCCTCAAACATATTCAATCCCGGATAGCCATAATAGCCTTGGGCAAATAGACTTAGTCGGGGACGAATGGACGCGTCGAGTTGCATGGAACGGGCTGTCAGTTGGTTCTTCTGAGCATCCAACAGCATTAGTTCGGGATGTTGCGTGGCTATATCATTGGGTATCGTTGCCTGAGGTCTCACTAACTGTCTGTCCACCTCTCTGCCACAGAATATGTCAAGCATCCTCATATAACTCTCCTTTACAGACGCCAGTTCGGTAGATTGCTGTCGTGCATTGAGATATTCCGCCCTAAGGGCATCAAGGTCTGCCTGCATTGCAGTTCCGCCCTTCACCATCGCCTCCAGTTTGCGGCAGTTGTCAAGCAGCAACTTCTGCAGGTCATCATTCAGTTTCAACTTGTCCTCCACCAACAGAATACCGAAAAACAGGTTGTTAACCCTGTCTCTTATGGCATACATTTCAACATCGTTCTGTCTTGCCTTGGTGTCGCCCTCGGCGCGTGCCATCTGCTTGGCGGCCTTGATATAACCTCCGTCATACACCGTCTGGCTCACGTCTATTGCCACCTTATACTGGTCTTTCTTCAGTCCCTTGGGGGCATATCCCGTCTGTGCCATCATCTTCTGCAATCCATCCGGCAGAGTCATCACGTCCGACTGCAATGTGGCTTGCGCTCCGATGCTGAGTTGGGGCAACCATCCCTTGTTTGCGTTAGCCACGGTATAGTCGGTGGCAGCCTTCACCAAGTCATACCTCTTCAGCAGAGGATAGTTCTGCCCCGCCCATTTGTGGCAATCGGCAAGTGTGGTTTGGGCTATGACATCCATTGTCACAACCGCCACTCCAAGAGCCGCCATTATCTTTCCAAATACTTTCATGTCGCTATTTTCATTTTGTCGCTGCAAATATACGACTATTTTTTCAATCTATTATTATATTAATGTCCTTTATTGGTTAAATATAATTAAGGTTCACAACTTTGTGGACCACAAAGTTGTGAACCTTGTTTTTTTTACGTATCTTTGCATCAAAAATAATAAATATAATTTTATCATGGATAAGCCATTTATATATGGAATGTCGGTGGAAGGCAATAACTTCACAGACAGGGAGAAAGAAACAAAAAGACTGAAAAAGGACTTCGAAAACGGAATAAACGTAATCCTCATATCGCCAAGGCGTATGGGGAAGACTTCGCTCGTAAAGAAAGTACGTTCCGAGATTGATAATCCTGAAATTAAGATAGTGATGATGGACATATATGACTGCCGTTCT
>JBJEAY010000590.1:0-7880 GCA_051869575.1 Prevotella sp.
CCTGCCTGGGTCTCGATGATGGGGAGGGCAGTGAGCGAACCGCCACCCTTCACCTTGCCCTGCATGCATGCGGGCAGGTCGTTCATCTGCTCAGCCACCTCCTGCTGGTCGTTGATACGCGCAGCGCGCTCCAACAGACGGCTATGGAGATAGAAGACGTCGCCGGGATAGGCCTCACGTCCTGACGGACGGCGCAGGATGAGCGACACCTCACGATAGGCTACTGCCTGCTTGGAGAGGTCGTCATATACGACGAGAGCCGAGAAGCCACGGTCGCGGAAATACTCGCCGATGGCGGCTCCGGCAAACGGGGCATAATACTGCATGGCGGCAGGGTCGGCGGCAGTTGCGCTGACGATGATGGTGTAGGGCATTGCCCCGTGCTGCTTGAGATTCTCGACAAGGGCGGCAACGGTAGATGCCTTCTGTCCGATTGCCACATAGATGCAATACACGGGTTTGCCTGCTTCGTAGAAGCTCTTCTGATTGATGATTGTATCGACGGCGATGGCGGTCTTACCAGTCTGGCGGTCGCCGATGATAAGCTCGCGCTGTCCTCGTCCGATAGGAATCATTGAGTCAACCGACTTGATACCTGTCTGCAGAGGTTCCTTCACGGGCTGGCGATAGATAACACCCGGAGCCTTGCGGTCGAGTGGCATCTCAAAGGCGTCGGTGAGGTCGATGTCGCCCTTACCGTCGATAGCCTTTCCGAGGGGGTTGATGACACGTCCGAGCATGTTGTCGTTGACGCGGATAGAGGCGATACGCTTCGTGCGCTTGACTACCATGCCCTCCTTGATGCCCTCGGTGGAGCCGAGAAGCACGCAACCGACGTTGTCCTCCTCAAGGTTCATCACGATTGCCATAGTGCCGTTCTCGAATTCGAGAAGCTCGTTGGCCTCAGCGTTGCGCAGACCGTAGATACGAGCCACACCGTCGCTCACCTCGAGCACTGTGCCGACCTCGTCAAACTGCTGTCCGCCGCTGATGCCTTGCAGTTGCTGAAGCAGCATCTGTGACACTTCGCTTGGTTTGATTTTATCTGACATGTTTTTTATTTACTTTAATTTATTCAAATTTCTGATTTCTTGGGAGTTCAAGGAGTTCAAGGAGTTTAAAGGAGTTAAAGACAATAGTCTTTTCGCTTCATTTGGGTTGTTTTTAAGGTTCAAAACATACGTCTTTAACTCCTTTAAACTCCCTTAACTCCCTTAACTCCCTTTATTTCCGAAAGTTGAGTTACTTACTTTTTAAGTTGTGTGAGCACCTCGCGGAGCTGGTTCTGCACACTGGCATCCAGTCGGTAGGTGTCGTATTCGAGGATGAAGCCGCCGATGATGCCAGGGTTGACCTCGGTCTCGAATTCCACAGTACCCTTTGTCTTACTCTCCACCATCTTGCGCATCTTCTGCTCGGTGGCAGCCGACACAGCAACGGCGGTGGTCAGTTTGCCGCGGATGATGTTCTTCTGTTTTCTGTAAAGAGTGATATACGAATTAGCCATGAACTGCATCACGCTCTCCCGGTCTTCGCGCAGCACGATATCCACAAACTTGGCAGTGAGTTCGCATGGCGAGCCTCCTAATGCGGTGATTACCAATGTGCGCTTTTTGTCCTTTGGGAGCATGGGATTGTCCATCGTAAACCTCAGCCGGGGCACGTCGATGTAGCTCTGTGCGAGCACAGACATCTCCTGATACACCGTATCTTCGAGATTGGCGTCAGTGGCTGCCTTGAGCAGCGCGCGGGCGTATCTTACCGATATTACTCCAATGTCCATAAGCGTTATCTTTTATCTTCAACAGTCACTTCATCCAACAGCCTATCAATCGTCTCCATCTGTGCGGCATCGGAGGCAAGTTCCTTGCGCAGGATCTTCTCCGCCACCTTGACAGACAGCTCAGCCACCTGTGCGCGTATCTCGCTGATGGCAGCCTGCTTCTGGCTCTCGATCTCGCCCTTGGCCTCAGCAATGAGTCGGTTGCCCTCCTCGCGTGCCTTTTCCTGGGCCTGAGCCACGATGGCGTCGCGAGTGTCGGCAGCCTCCTTCAATATCTGCGCCTGCTTCTGTCGAGCTTCCTGAAGCATGGATTCACCCTCTTTCTGTATGTTTGCCAGTCGCTCGGATGCCTCGTGCGCCTTCTTGAGGCTCTCGTCGATGTACTGCTTACGGCTCTCCACCATACCGATGATGGCGGGGAAACCGAACTTGGCAACGACGAAGAACACCACTAAGAAAGCCAGCAGCATCCAGAAGAGCAAACCTAAGTCGGGGGTCAATATTGATGGCAAATTTTCCATTAGCTAATTATTTAATAAGGAATGCGCACGCTGCGATAGCGAAGAGGGCACAACCCTCGACGAAAGCTGATGTAAGAATCATGTTTGTCTGAATCTTACCTGTAGCCTCTGGCTGACGTGCTATGGCATCCATAGCGCTACCGCCAATCTTACCAATACCCAAACCAGCACCAATTGTTGCAATACCTGCACCGAGACCGCAGCCCAGCTGTGCCAGACCTTCAGCAGCCAAAATTGTTGAAATAATCATAATTCTATAAATTTTAAATTGTTAATACTTTAATTCTTTAATATTTTAATTCTTTAATATTTTAATATTTTAATTTTTTAATTCTTCAATCGACCGAGGTCGATTGGAGATTAATGATGTTCCTTATGCGCCAATCCGATGAACACCGCGCTGAGCATGGTGAACACGTAGGCCTGAACGAATGCGACGAGGAGCTCAAGACAGTTCATGAACAGCAGCATGATGATGCTGAACGAGTTGAGTCCGAGTCCGAAGCCGACGCCCATCGACCATCCGAGGAAGATGACGCATGTGAAACTCAATATGACGGCATGACCTGCCATCATGTTGGCAAAGAGACGGATCATGAGCGCGAACGGCTTGGTGAACACACCGAAAAGCTCAATCACCGGCATTACGGGCACGGGGTAGGCCTTCAGGAAGAGAGGCACCTCGGGCCAGAAGATTTCCTTCCAGTATTCCTTGTTGCCGAAGAGGTTGATGGCGAGCATCGTACATACGGCGAGGAACAGTGTGATGTTGATGTTTCCTGTCACGTTGGCACCACCGGGGAAGATTGGTATGAGACCAATCATATTGGTGATGAGGATGAAGAAGAACACGGTGAGAAGATAGGGAGCATACTGCTTGTAGTGCTTCTCGCCCACTGACGGACGTATGAGGTCGTCGTGGATAGTCATCACGAGCATCTCCACCGCCCCGACGAAACCGCCAGGAGCGTAGCTTTTCTCGTCGCGCTTCTTATACCATCGTGCGCAAGAGAGGAAAATGGCAATCATCACAAGGACAACGATCCATATCTGCGCCACAGTCTTGGTGATGCTGAGGTCGATAGGCCTTACAGCGGTGCCGTCGGACATCTTCTCGTAGATCTTGCCGTGGTGGGCAGAGTCGAAGAAGAATGGAGCGGGCAGACTGTGAGCGGTGCAGAAATGCCATTCGCCGGACTGCTCGCTGCGCACTATGATGGGCAGCGGGATGCTGATGTGCTTGCCCTCGTAGGTGGCGATGTGCCACTCGTAGGAGTCGGCAAGGTGCTCGAGCACTATCTCCGGTATGTCTAATTCTCCCTTTGCCTCACCGTCGTGTGCCGCCAATGACTTCATCGGCACCACAGCGAGGAGCATGAGAAGAATTATCGTTCCTAAATGTTTCATCTTGCACATTATTTATTATTAGTATTGAGTTTGCCGCCATTGGAGAGGCGGGAAAAGAAGATTGAGTGATGTGCCAACAGCACGAAATAAAAGACTAAGAGCACCACTATGTAGGGAGCCACCGCATCGCGTCCGACAACAAGATAGCACACGAACATTGTGGCTAATGCCAACAGCATGCGAAATCCCGAAACGGCGGAGTAGAACGTGGTGAGACTGTCGGGCGATTTCTTTGCCACCCTTCGCCAAACCAACGCGTCTGCCGACTCCACAACGATGGAGAACACGGCACTCACTGCCACGGGATACATCAGCGCCGACGCCATCCCCGACTTCTCGACAAGGTAGGCTGCCACGGTGAGGAGAACGACAAGAATCATGCTCCATACGATGTATTTGCTACACAGTCTGTCGATATCCGCCATAGCCTATAATTCCACGCAAAGACTCACGTTGTTGTTCTGCACCTCGGCGAAGCCTCCGGAGATGGTCATCTCCTGGCGGCCTTCGGCACTCTCATACACCACCTTGCCTGCGTCGAGCGACGAGATAAGAGGGGCATGGTTGGGCAGAACCTGAAATTCGCCCGTGGTGCCTGGCACCGTCACACTGTCAACATCCCCTACGAAGACAATCTTCTCTGGAGATACAATCCTCAACTTTAAACTCATATCTGCTTTTTTTATTAAATATTATTATGGGAGTTCAGGGAGTTACCCCTTGGCTGCCTCGATGAGCTTCTTGCCCTTGGCGATGGCATCCTCGATAGTACCTACGTTGAGGAAAGCCTGCTCGGGCAGGTCATCGACCTCGCCGTCGAGTATCATGTTGAATCCCTTGATAGTGTCCTCGATGGGCACCATCACACCCTTGACACCGGTGAACTGCTCTGCCACGGCGAAGGGCTGCGAAAGGAATCGCTGAACACGACGCGCGCGGTTTACGGTGAGCTTGTCCTCGTCGGAGAGCTCGTCCATACCGAGGATGGCGATGATGTCCTGAAGCTCCTTGTAGCGCTGCAGAATCTGCTTCACCCTCTGTGCGCAGTCGTAGTGAGCCTTGCCCACGATGAGCGGGTCGAGGATACGCGAGGTGGAGCCAAGCGGATCGACGGCGGGATAAATACCTAACTCGGTGATCTTACGACTAAGCTCGGTGGTGGCATCGAGGTGAGTGAAGGTAGTGGCAGGCGCTGGGTCGGTCAAGTCGTCGGCAGGCACATATACAGCCTGCACAGAGGTGATAGAACCCTTCTTGGTAGATGTGATGCGCTCCTGCATGAGTCCCATCTCGCTTGCCAACGTAGGTTGGTAACCCACAGCCGAAGGCATACGTCCGAGAAGAGCCGACACCTCAGAACCAGCCTGGGTGAAACGGAAGATGTTGTCGATGAAGAACATGATGTCGGCAGCCTCGCCGTCCTTGCCTCCGTGGTCGCGGAATTCCTCGGCGACGGTAAGTCCTGACAATGCCACTGAGGCACGTGCGCCAGGCGGCTCGTTCATCTGTCCATAGACGAGGGTGGCCTGCGACTTCTTGAGTTCCTCGGGATCGACGAGCGAGAGGTCCCACTTGCCTTCCTCCATGGCCTTCTTGAACTTGTCGCCATAGCGGATAACGCCCGACTCGATCATGTCGCGGATGAGGTCGTTACCCTCACGCGTGCGCTCTCCCACTCCAGCGAACACCGAGTATCCGTTGTGTCCCTTGGCGATGTTGTTGATAAGCTCCATGATGAGCACGGTCTTACCCACACCGGCACCTCCGAAGAGACCGATCTTACCACCCTTCATATAGGGTTCGAGCAAGTCGATCACCTTAATACCGGTGGCAAGCATCTCCTTGTGTGTTGAGAGGTCCTCAAACTTAGGTGGTTCGCGATGGATAGGATATGCACCCTGCATATCCAGTGATTTCATACCATCAATAGGCTGTCCGATGACATTCATCATACGGCCCTTGATCTGTTCGCCGGCAGGCATCACGATAGGCGAGCCTGTCTGCTTTGCCTCCAATCCACGCTGCAGTCCGTCGGTGTTGTCCATAGCCACACAGCGCACGGTGTCCTCACCGATATGCTGCTGCACCTCGACAACGAGTTCGCGACCGTCGGGTCGCTCAATCTTCAGGGCGTCATGGATTCTTGGCAACACTTTCTCAGCGTCCTGTCCCTTGGTGTCGAAGAACACGTCGATGACAGGTCCGATAATCTGGGAAATGTGTCCACTAATTTGTGCCATAAGCTGTCTTTTTATTAATTTAATTTGATTCTTGAATTCTGCTTGCAAAGATAGCAAAAAATCTCAATGTACAAAAATTTATTCGACGTTTTTTGCCAATATCGACAATTATTGTATCAGTTTGAATATATTTCTGCTATAATTTCAGCATGAGAGGCGGGATTTTTGCATTAGATGCTCAACTCGTCGAGCACCTTGATGAGCTTCATGTCGAGCGGTTTGTCGGTGCGGATGGCGTCGGCGAATGGCACATACACCACCTCATTGTTTCTCACTCCCACCATCACGTTGCGCTGTCCCTGGATGATGGCCTCGATGGCTCCCACACCTGTGCGGCTGGCAAGTATTCTGTCGCGGGCCGTGGGGCGTCCGCCACGCTGCAGGTGTCCAAGGATTGACACGCGCACGTCGAAGTCGGGGAACTCCTTCTTCACACGGTCGGCATAATAGAGTGCGCCACACTTGGGGCTCTCAGAGACGATTACGATACAGCTCTTCTTCGACTTGCGTATGCCTCGCTCCATGAATCGTCCCAACTGGTCAACGTCGGTTGACTCCTCGGGTATGATGGCTGCCTCGGCACCACTGGCGATGGCAGAGTTCTGCGCAAGGAATCCGGCGTCGCGTCCCATCACCTCGATGAAGAAGATACGCTCGTGGCTCTGTGCGGTGTCGCGTATGCGGTCAACACATTCGAGGATGGTGTTGAGCGTGGTGTCATATCCGATGGTGGAGTCGGTGCCGTAGAGGTCGTTGTCGATAGTACCGGGCAGACCGATGCAGGGCACGTCGTATTCATCGGCAAAATTGCGCGCACCGGTGAGCGAGCCGTTACCTCCAATCACCACGAGTGCGTCGATATTCTCCTTCACCAATGTGTCGTATGCCTTCTGCATTCCCTCGGGAGTCATGAACTCCTTACTGCGGGCAGTCTTCAGGATTGTTCCTCCCTGCATGATTATACCGCTCACGTTCTCGGTGGTGAATGGTTTCACCTCACCGTTGATGAGTCCGTCGTATCCACGATAGATACCCTTGATATTAAATCCGTTGTATATACCGGCACGTGTGACGGCACGGATAGCAGCGTTCATACCTGGAGCGTCGCCTCCTGATGTCAAAATTCCAATTGTCTTAATCTTTGCCATAACTCTAATATTATATTGATTACTATCTTCCTTAATATTTAAATTTCTCTGCGCGCAGCAACTTAAATTCTTTAATTCTTTAATTTTTTAATTCTTTAATTGCAAATTAAAGAAAACTCACTTCCGCCCATAGGATAATCATGCCGAGAATCCATCCCACAGCCACCTTGGGCGTGATGTTCTTGAAATACCACCCGATGTGTATGCGCTCCATCTTCATCAGGGCAAGTCCGCCCGAGGATGCGAAGCACAACAGGCATCCGCCTATGCTTGTGGTATAGACGATGAGTTTCCAGAACGCTCCGTTCTGCACGAAGTTTTCCATATAGTCGGAATCCGCCCAGAGATTGAGCTGCTCGGCGTCCACCACTGGATACATCGAGATGGCAGTCATCGCCACGGTGAAGGTATCGACCACCCCGCTTATCAATCCGGCTATTACGCCTATAATCCATATATTATGCACATTATAGTCCAACCACTCCGACACGGTGGCGAAGAATCCCGTCTCGGTCACCACTCCGAAGGCGAGCATGATGCCCATGACGAAGAGGATGAGTTGGATGCTTCCGTATTGCGCCGACTGCGGCGAGCGTCGCTGCACCATTTTGTCGCTATTGATGAGCTTGCGGTTGAATGCCTCGTTCACCACCCACAATACCGACAGCACGCAGAGTGCCCCGAGGAACGGACTCAGTTTGGTGATGTTGTGGAAGGTGGGTATAAACCACAGTCCGCCTATTCCGACAAAGAGCATTATCACTCTCTGCCAGCGGTTGAG
>JBJEAY010000591.1:0-7878 GCA_051869575.1 Prevotella sp.
GCCGGTTCTATTGTTTAACTTTTAATCTTTCGGTAAAAGTTTACCGAAGTATTGACTTTATATACTTTATTCTTACGCTTATATTCACAACTTCTTCAGACTATCCTCAAAACTCACAACCTGATAATCGAACGGATATTTACTCATTTCCATGTCGTAGGTGCTGTCGCTGAACATCTTTCCCAATGCCCTCACATGATTGCCAAAGAGCCATATTATAGGATTCAGCAGCCTTGTTATCCAAATTCTTTTTCCATTGGCCTTTGCGAAATGGCGGACTATCTCAACCGTATCTGAATACTCCGCATTTTGCGGATAAACCGTACCCTCCACCTCATGCAGAATCAACTGCTTCACAAATTCACACAGGTTGTCAATATAGAGCATACTTCGCCTGTTGTGCCATGCAGGAAATATGGGAGTTTTCTGCGACAGCCATATCAGTTTGGGAAAGTTCCCCTTGCATCCCGGACCATAAATCATCGGCGGACGCATGATGCAAACCTTGAACGAGTTGTCGGCCAAGGCACGAATCCCTTCTTCACCTTGCAGTTTGGAATCCCCATAAAACCCGTTCGGCTCTGGAATGGTGTCCCTATGAATCTGTTTCCCTGCCAGTGTCTTCACCTCCTTATACACAATCATCGAACTCATGTGGATGAATTGCTTCACACCAGCCGCCTTTGCTGCCTTGGCAATCTCAATCACCATGTCCCTGTTCACGGCATAATACAGCGGTTCATCATCCTTAGCCGCCTTCACGTGCGCAATGCCAGCCACATTATACACCACATCATACTGGCTGAAATCCGCCTTCTTCCAATGGTCGTGCATGGTATCCACTGCATCCACCTCAAACAGTTCTGGTGTCCGCTTCAACCATTCCTCTACCTTTGTGCCGATATAGCTACCGGCTCCTGTTATCAATATTTTTTTCATTTTGCTTATTCTTGAAATTCAATTATCTCCGACCCTTCACGCTGCTTGAATTCTTTCACTACCTTTGCAGGAGCACCCAATGCTAGCGACCACGCAGGTATATCCCTTGTAACCAATGAACCTGCTCCAACAATAGCACCCTCACCTATGGTCACTCCAGGCATCACAATACAACCCGTACCTACAGCACAGTTCTTGCCAAGACGTATCTTTCCATACTTGTAAGGTTGCATACCATATACATCGCCAATCCGATATCCCGACAAGTCTTTTTTGTGGCACAGAAGCCGACAGTCACCGGCGATATGAACCCCGTCCTCTATTTCTATCAAGTCAGAATGGTTCAGGTCCACACGCACGTAGTCGCCAATGAAAACACCCTTACCAACCTTTGCGCCCAGTTTTCTCAAGATTAGCGGACGCACCTTACGAGGATTTACAGGTTCGAGTATTGCCTTGTTCATAGCATTTATTAGCCATCTGTGATACCAATTCGTGAAGAATTGCCTTACCACCTTCCAAAGACTCACGTCCCCATAATCCTCTACAGGATATTTGAAGCCTAACAGACAAAGGAGTCTGTATGCAGTGCTCACATTCTTCTTTTCCATAATATCAAGCTGCATTAAGGTGAATATTATGGAACAAGGAACGGGTATTATTTACCCCCCCCCAACACTTCTTATCAGACTCTCTTACAGGTATTTGCCTTATCACTTTTGCAGGTCTTCCCACAGCCACACACCAGTCAGGAATATCCTTTGTCACCACACTTCCGGCACCTACTACGGCTCCTTCTCCCACAGTAACCCCAGGCATCACAAAGCTTTCCATACCAATCAGGCAACCTTTCTTCAGGACAATGGGCTTGATGGTATATCCCAACTGCATGTAGTCATCACCCACGCAGTAATCCGAGAAGTCCCTTTGGTGACAAAGAAGGCGTGCTCCACTGGCAATGCTCACATTGTCCTCGAGCGTAATCATGTCTGCATGACCAAGGTCAATGCGGACATACTCGCCGATGAAACAGCCTTTTCCCACCTTGCAACCGAATCGCCTCAGAATCCAAGGCCTCAGCCCACGTGGGTTGACAGGCTGGAGTATAGGCCAGTCCATCATCTTCTCCAACCGTTTCTTGTACATGTTTCCAAACACCTTCCCGAAGAGTTTTCCCACGGTCACATCGCCGTAGGCTTCTTCCGAATAGTTGAATCCGAGAGCACGAAGCAGCTTAAACGTAGTGCTCAATTTCTTCTGTTCACTCATAAGACTAACGATTTTCAAATTTTGCCATTACTATCTGTTTCACCTTCCGCAGGATTTGCCAGCATACAATCCCCAATGGAGGCTCCACTCCATTAGACCACCAACATTCCTGCATCATCTGCTTATGTCTTTTAGTCAGCCGGCTCTTGTAGTTGCTGGTACTCGTTCCACCTATTGCAAAACGTACAATGAAAGCATCCAGCCTTTTTATTCTCAGGTTCTGCACATAAAACAATAGGATGAACCACTGATAGTCCGCAGCCCATCCTATTTCGGTATCATAGTAGCCATACTTCTCAAACACTTTCCTTTTGACATATATGCTTTGGTGAGAAGGGAACCACCCTCTTCTGCACAGCGACTTCGTGTATTCTGGGCTTTTGTTCACACGTACGACTTTCCCCTTCTCGTTATATATCTTGCTATGCCCGTATGATACATCAATATCATTCTTCTCAAAATGGTCAGCAATCTTGGCAATAACATACCTATCATACAGTTGGTCACCAGCGTGAATCAGCCCAACAACATCGCCTGTGGCAGCCTTTATCCCTTGGTTTATCGCATCATAAATACCTTTGTCTGGGCAAGATATTATTTTGCTGATTCTGTCCTTGTACTCATTCACAATAGCCATTGTCCCATCCTTGGAACCGCCATCCTTGATGATATATTCAATGTCATCGTAGGTTTGGTTCACCACCGACTCTATCGTTGCCCTAATATCCTTCTCGTTATTAAAGCAGATCGTAATGATTGAAATCTTCATTATATCTTTCTTTATTGTAAAACATATCCGAAACTATATTATAGAGAATCCGTCCTTGACTTGAAAATATATTTTCCTACGACCTTTGATGTAACGTTGTACATGAATTGCATTGGCTGAGTGTTCAGGAACTCACTAATCAGCCATTGCTCCTTTGCATTTAAGATACTTTCAAAGAAGTAGGGGTGATACCTTGTTATTGACCCAAAGAAGAACATAATGCAATAAATCAGGGAAGGCGATGTCATGGGGAGAGCATCCTTGGATATATACAAGCGATACTGATTGCCGTCCGTATATGTCCAGATGCCTTTATTTATAATCTGATGTGCCAACATTCTCCATCGTATCGGGGACATTGTATAGTCCACCATATTAAGTTCTTCTGTGTACCAGAACTTCTTCGTGTCTCCTGTCCCCTCCTTTGTCAGGTTATATCCCTTGGCAGCTATCAGGTCATGCATTATTTGTTCGGTAAGCCCGCCGACCTCAGTTCTGTATGTCACTTTCTTTCCCTGTCGCTCCACACACTGTGCATTCATCAGCCTGTAAAAGGTCTCTTTCTGACTGTATGTCTCGCTGAATGTCCTGTGTATTCCTATACAGGAAGCCAGCATGTCCTTTATCTTTGTCTGCTGCGGAACCACAATCGAATCCCCCAATATTGTGAGAAACTCTTTTGCTACAGATATCTTTGTACTACCTATGCCGCCGTATTGCTTGAATGTTACGGTTGCAGTATCGAGTGTTGTTGCATCATTGACCTTCGTTTCGATGCCATGATAATATTCAACACTCTTACCCGATGGGTAGTACAGATTAACCACAATTTTTGCAAGATTCAGGAAAGAATAGTAATAGAGTAACGGTTGTGATTTCATCGGTGCTCTTTCAGCCGCCTGATAGAAATACTTTGCTTGCTCCAACAGCGTGGGCAGAAAATTGCCGCTTATCTTGCCATGCTTGTTGGCATGATTCTTGATAAGATAGTCCCAGAAGCCCCATATATCCGAAATCCTAATCTTGGAAAGCTTGATAAGATCAGGTTTCGGCAACAACGGGACGAAGAGGGGAAAACCGCAATCAAACGGAATCAAGTGTGTTTGTTTTTTTGGCATAGGAATAGAATTAAGAACTACATGACAGTAGCTATGTCATGTTTGGTAAGCAATTGATTGAATAGTTTCATATACTCCTCAAAGCATTTGTCCTTGTCGAACAGCCGTTCTGCACGCTCCCGGCAGTCTTTTGGAGAAAGAGGGTTCTTCCGCATTCGGATTATTGCCTCCGCCAGCTGTTCCACATTTCCCTGCTCCACCACAATCCCCGTCTTCTCATCAATAGCCTCTGGACTGCCACCCGTATTGTAGGTTATCACTGGTGTTCCGCAAGCAAGGGCCTCCAGATTTACAGTTGGAAAGGTATCAGCGTATGTCGCATTCACAAGCACGTCACTTTGGGAATACAACTCAGCAAGTTTTTCAACACTATCCGTTCTCGTTATGCCTGTCACACCCTTTGGCAAAAGGCCCAATTGGTCAGATTTTAGTCCCACCAAGGTTATCTCAAATTCCTCTGGTAACAGTTCCCTCAATCTCTTGAAATCCATCAGTCCCTTGTCTGTCGTCCATACGCTTGAAACACTAATCACTCGGAATCTGCCATCATTCATCTTAGAGGCACAGGGTCTGAATACAGACAGGTCAATGCCATTGTGAATCACCTGTATTTTATTGCCCTTTAAGAATGATTCCTTCACCAGATCACCCAGCCATTGCGATACAGGAACTATCATTAAGTTTTGTAGTCCATTGAAGGCTTTTTTCTTCTGTTCATAGTTCTTCTTGCTCCTATCTATAATGATAGAAGCAGGGTACTCACCACGAAGAGGGCAATCATGGCAAACTGTCTTCCACCTGTCACAATTAGCAGTAACAAAGTGTGAACAATGCCCGGTGAAAGACCAGCAGTCATGAAGTGTCCACACTACAGGCTTTCCGTATGATTTAAGAAAGTCAAACAATAGTCTGTAGTTTATGTAGTAACCATGGAGATTGTGGATATGTATGATGTCTGGCTGTACCTGCTTGATATAATCTACAAATCTTTTCGTGACAGACCTTGAAGCCAATCCTTGGTTATCAAACAATCGGCTCTCCAAAGCATGCATCTTCCTATTCCATTTGCCACCGATATGATAAGGCTGCATTTGTGTCCCAAGGTTGATATTCCCATAACCCACATAGCAATCCCAACCATAGTTCTGCGCCTTATTGCCTATCTGCTCTGCAATCTTGCCTGTGCTTCCACGGTTGATGGAAATATTGATGACTAATAATTTTGGCATAGAGTTTCAGCTGCGATTATGACTGAGGAAATACTTCACATGGCTTGCAGGCCAAAACGGTTCGAAATGCCTGCGGTTGATGACTTTTCCCCCATAAGAGAAGAAGTGCCTATGGTCGCTCTGCGAGAAAACATACTTGTAACACCGGCAGGCAATGTCTATCGACTTCGGGTTGGCATGTTCCAATCGTCCGTAGGGGAAGGCAAAATACTCACAAGGAGTGCCCAGCCTTTCCTCCATTATCTTCCTGCAATCTCCAATCTGGTGTTCCAACTCGACGATGTTGTCATCGTTGATGCAATAATGATCAATCGTATGTGCACCGAAGAGAAATCCCCTTTGTTGCAGTTCCTTTATCTGCGCCCACGTCATCGGATGCTTTCCAGGACTTTTGGTTGTGTTTTCCGTGAAATTATTCATGTATGCCACATCCTTTTTCTCTGCTGCATCTGCAAAGCCGGGATTGATGAAGAACATGGCATTCACCCCATATTTTTCCAATTGAGGTGCTATTTGTGTGTAGCAGTCACGCCATCCGTCATCAAAAGTAAAGGCTATAGTGCAACGTTTGACCTTCTCTTGATTGACAATCATTCGGACAGCGTCTTCAAAATTCACAAAGTCACAATACCGATGCAATCCCGCCAGAAGTCTGGCAAAACGCTTTCCGTCCTTGTCATTGTCATGATGCCAATCCACCATGTGGCCATTCAGTATCACAACGTATGGAGCAGGGGAAGAGAATGTGCCTAATACATTAAGCAACTGTGTCCTCATCCATGCTCTTATCGCAGAATGTTTAAAATCCATATATCTATTATTTTGAAACAGAATATCTTATTTTTCGTAATGTCTTCCACAGACGGTCGTGCTGCTTGAGATAATCATGTATCCTCCGCATGGTAACGAAATGCCAGACATCAAGCCTTTTCCTATAATATGCCAAGCCTCTTCTCCTGAATATCGCATAGTTCATCAAAGGATATGCCACTCCGCCAAACCTCACCTTATAGTCCACATTCTTTCCCCATAGGAAATGGAAATGCCGGATATGATGGTCTATACAATATTCGATGAGTTTCAGCAGCACCACATTGCCCAGATTGTAATTGTTCATTGATACATCATGTGCTATCTTCGACAGATACAGGTGTTCTCCAATCACATATCCAATACATCCAGCCTTCACTTCACCCTCTATCTTTACGAAGAAACCAAACCCAGCTTCATGTTGTATACCAATTCTCAATTTCTCATCGCTCGCTCCGCCATACTTAATAGACTTGTAGGCCATCCTTTCCGAAGAGAAACGGCATACGGCATAGAATTCTTCATCCGTCACTTCTATGCCTCTTTTATAAATGTATTCCACAGAAGGAAAGTCCCTCACCATCCTGCCCACATAATACTTTGCATGTTTTTTTGTCTGCTTGCCCAGGGTGTTGAGATAGTCTGCATACGTGTCAGGCAATTCTGCTATATTGTCTTCTGCTCGAATATATGCAACCGCTGGATAAGGCAAATTACTTAAAGTCAGATGAACCGATAAAAAATTCCATTCTATTATATCAATCTGGTAATGAACAAACAGATAATCTGCCAAAGCCTTCAATTCCTCTGCCATCATGGATATATAGAAAGAGTTGAGCATTTTAACTTTTTTAGCTTCCTGCTTGACAAGGAAAATATTCTTCATAACCTCTCCCTGCATACTGCATAAGGAGAATACTTTACTTTCCTTAGGCAATAAGCCATTATTTTGGGAGGGGGGGGGTAATATATTGATATACTGATAGGTTTGATACCTATCGAGAAGCTCTTCCAAGAGCCTTTCCGAACGATATTCTTTTATTTGATAACTGCACATGATTTCTCATTTGTTATTTGAATCTAAGTACTTGTTCCATTACTTATGATTCTCATTGTTGACAACATATTTTATGGCATCGATGGCTCCATTAGCCATAATCTCAATTGACGCATGATGCGTATAATATTCTTTTGCTTTAACCCCCATTTCAATGTACTTTTCTTTATGGTTTGCAGCATCAATCATTACATCAACAAGATTGCAATCTGTGTTATATAAAACGCCGTTGACACCTGGAGTGATGTGATATATTTCTCCTCCTGTGACTGCATTTTTCTTAGTCACAAAAGGCACTCCATATCCCATGCTTTTCGGTACAGAAAGCCCCGCTTGATTAGGTGAAATACATATCAGAGCTTGTACAAAAAAGTCCGCAAGGCGCTTCTCATCATATATGGCTCCACATAACACAACAGAATCTTCTATTCCCAGTTCCTTTATCATTGCTTCTATTAAAGGACGTTCCTTTCCCTCTCCAACAATTTTCAATTTTATACTCTTATCCTCAAAAGAACTCCTGGCCTTTGCAAACGAATGAATGAGGACATCCAACCCCTTCGTTTTGTACAATGTCCCCACAAATAAGAAATCCTTCTTTTTATCAGGATCAAATGAAATATCTTCAACATAGGTACTCAACTTTAGCATTTGTCCTTTATGCTGCTTCTCCTCCCCTTAAATAAG
>JBJEAY010000592.1:0-7809 GCA_051869575.1 Prevotella sp.
CCCTCCCCGATACATTCAAGATTAATCTCCGTGGATTCTGCATGCCTACCGACAACCGTGTGGTGACATCCAACTTCGGTGCACGATGGGGACGTCAGCACAAGGGTATCGACGTCAAGGTGTATATCGGCGACACCATCCGTGCAGCCTTCAGTGGCAAGGTGCGCATGGTGAAGTATGAAGCTGGCGGATATGGCAAGTATGTGGTAATACGTCATGGCAACGGTCTTGAAACTATCTATGGTCACATGTCTAAACAACTTGTGGCAGAGGACGAGATAGTGGAGGCCGGACAGCCCATCGGTCTTGGAGGCAACACCGGACGAAGCACTGGTTCTCACCTCCACTTCGAGACACGCCTCTGCGGTGTAGCTCTCAATCCCGCACTTATGTTCGACTTCAAGAACCAGGATGTTGTAGGAGACTATTATATGTTCTATCGCAACACCTATGAGAAGGAGTCTATCGCAGCCAACCGCTTGCGTGGTGTTGGTGGCACAGGCGGTATCGACACCAATGATGAGGACGTCGAACTTGCCAATGCTGCTCCCGAGGCCACATACGCAAAGGATGTCAAGTTCCATAAGGTGAAGCGTGGCGAGACTCTCGCTTCCATTGCCCGCAAGCGCGGCACAACCATCGACGAGATTTGCCGCCTCAACCGCATCGGTCGCAACATCCGTCTGATGCCAGGACAGATTCTGAAATACAACTAATTTATATTATAACAAAAAAGCCCTGCGATTTGCAGGGCTATTTTGTTATATCAATGCCACACCTTCTTGTTTCTTTCCATCCATCATGATCTTTATCGGATGGTCGAAGCGCACGTGGCGCACATATTGCGTTTCCTCCACAGCAGGCATGGCGTCGAGGATGTCCTGACGGAAGATGCCGTCATTGTTGTATGGATTGATGGTGTAATATCCCACACCGAAGGAAGTCAGATTCTGGAAGAAGTGCGTTCCCTGACTTGGATCCACACGATAATTCTTCAGTCCCAACTCCACAATCAGTTTGGCGGCACTGATATGTGGCCACTTCACAGGTATGCCGAGCCAATGGTCGCTCGATCCCCATCGCCCAGGTCCTACGAGTACATAGCTCTTGCCCTCGTCGAGGAACTTTCGGTTGATTCTCTCCACATCCATTGCTATCGCTGGATTATTTACAGCCGTAAAGTTGTCGTCCACCTTCACATACACCACGTCCGTCACCTCTTCACTAATTCCGTGTCCAAGCGAGTTGTGCGAACGCAACAGACACTGCTCGTCGGGAATCTTCGTCAGGTCTTCCTCCAACATCTGCTTGCTATCCACTATCGGACGTATCTGCAACAAATAGAACTCACCCGTCTTGTCGTTGTTGATATTGCATGCAAACTCAATCTCCACCGGTCGCTTCATCTCCTGCTCGCCGAATGTCTGCGACATCTGAAGCAGTTCGGGCAACGGGAACACTCCCTGTTGCAGCACTCCACAGAAGGAGATAATCTTGCGTCCGCCCTCGTATATACCGTCGCGAATCACCTGGTCGTATGGGTCGTAGGTCGAGGCGATATAGTTGAGCGCACCGTCCTTGTCGGCTTCCTTCACCCTCAAGTTCTTGATGTTGAATCCGTCGTCCACCTTGAAGTCCTCGCTCACGTTGGTCATGTCAAGGGCATAGAATCTCGTCTGCGTGTCCCTGAGGGCAGTCTCCATCTCGCTCGTCTGCAGCACCTGGTGGGGATGATACGGACTCACTCTCAACGTCTGACCGCCATCAACTATATATTTTCCGAGTCCCAAGGCGAGGCTCGCTATTCCCTCCTCAGCCTTCTCGTCGCCTATGGGATAGTAGTTGATGGAGCGCAGCACACCGCTGAAGTTGGGATAGTAGTGGTCGCCATACTGGTGTCCCACCACCTCCTGCAATATCACCGCCATCTTCTCTTGGTCGATCACATTGCTCGTGGCAGTCATATACGCCTTCGAGTCCTTGTAATACACCGAGGCATACACACCCTTGATGGCACATGCCAACATCCTCAGCATCTCATACTTGTCGTCGCGATAGGGAATCATATATGTGGAATATATTCCAGCAAACGGCTGGTAGTGACTGTCTTCGAGAAGAGATGACGAGCGTATGGCAATCGGCGACTTCACCGCATCGAAGAAGGTGAAGAAGTCGGCTATCAGCGAGTCGGGCAACTGTGCTCTGAGGAAATGGGCGAGTATCTCCTCGTCAGATGCATCGCTTAGGGCTATCTGATAGAGGTTGTTCTTGTCCATAAACTCGTCGAAGATGTCGGTGCAAAGCACCACCGTGCGAGGTATGCTCACCGACACACCGTTGTATTGGTTGAGCTCAGGATGCTTCTTGATGATATTGTCGAGGAATGCCAAACCCCTACCCTTTCCGCCGAGCGAACCGTCGCCGATGCGGGCGAAATGGCTGTAGGCGTCAAACTTTCCACGGTCGAACACTGCCACCACTCCGATGTTCTTCATGTGGCGATACTGCACTATGGCGTCGAAGATAATCTGCCTGTGGGCATCCACGTCCTGCAGCTTTCTCCACGTCACATGCTTCAGGAATGCCGACACGGGGAAGATAGCCCTTGCGCATAGCCAGCGGCTCATGTGGTTGCGCGAGATATGATAGAGCATCGAGTCGTTGGGAATCTTGAAGATATTGTCCTGCAACTCCTTCAGCGAATGTATGCGCATAATCTCCTCATGAGTGTTGGGGTCGCGAAAGATAAAGTCGCCGAATCCCATGTGCTCCTCCATGATATGCCTCAGATCGACGCTCATCTTCTTCGATGTCTTATCCACAAATCTGAAGTGCTCCTTTTCAGCCTTGGCACGGTTGGCCGACTCCGAACTTTGCAGTATGAGCGGCACAAACTCGTCTCTGCGCCTAATCTCACGCAGTAGTTTGAGTCCCGCCTCAGGGTCTTTCTCCATCTTCTCTGGCGAATAGCCCATACCCTTTTTGTCGTCGGTCATCATTCCATGTATCGGGAACCGCGTGTCGCTGATCACTCCGAGCGTGTTGTCGTGGTATTTCTCGAATATGGCGATAGCCTCGTCATAGCAGCGGGCAAGCACCACCTTGGGGCGTCCTCTCTTGCGCTGTGCGGCAGCATGGGGGTTGAGGGCTTCCTGCGAGAAGTTCTTGCTCTGTTGCAGGATATAGTTATATAGGTTGGGCAGTATCGACGAGTAGTCCCTGATACCGTCTTCCACCAACAGAATCATCTGCACTCCAGCCTCCTCAATATCGTGTTCGAGGTTCATCTTGTCCTCTATCAGTTTGATTATTGAGAGAATGAGGTTGGTGTTGCCGAGCCAACAGAAGATATAGTCGAACATCGAGAGGTCCTCGTCCTGCATACGTCGGGTGATACCGTGCGAGAATGGAGTCAGCACCACGCAGGGAATGTCGGGCGAGTCCTGCTTCACCTGACGCGCCACGTCGAAGGCGTCGTTGTCGGCATTACCTGGCATACATATCACAAGGTCGATAGCCGTCGTGCGCAGCACCTCGTTGGCCTCCTCCGTCGTACTCACCTGTCGGAACGTGGGCGGGTATCTCAGTCCGAGGTCCATATACTCATCAAAGATTTTCTCATCCACACGTCCGTCGTCCTCCAGCATGAAGGCATCGTAGGGATTAGCCACTATAAGTATGTTGAAGATACGTCTCGTCATGATATTCACGAACGACACATCCTTCAAATAAAATTTATTCCATTCCTGCGGTATTTTAGTATCCATATAATATTGTTGTTTGATTTTGCAAAATTACATAAATAATTCAAGGTTCACAACTTTGCGGACTACAAAGTTGTGAACCTTAATTATATTTAACCATTAACTTCGATGATTGGCCAAGGAACGAACCTACGACGGCTGGTTTCCGCTGTTTATCCTAATAACAAATGCCCATTGGTCGTCGGCGAGGCGTTCGAGCGTGATAGAACCACCCATGGCATGCATGAGTTTGCGGCATAGCGGGAGTTCGAGATTGCTGCGTCCGCTCTTGGCGGGATTGGTGCGGTTGTTGAATACGTCGAAGAGCGCCTCGGGGTCGCTGTCGGTGAAGTTGGCGATGCACCCCACCTGAATAACCACCTTGTCCTGATTTCCCCAAAACTTGACCGCCACCTTGCCCGTCATCTTGAAATAGTCGGCATTGACGATGGCATAGCTAATCACCTGCGAGAACCGCTTGGCGTCTGCCACGACATAATGCGTATTGCCGTCGCCCTCGACAGTAAACTGTATTCCGCCGACATTCTCCAATGCTTCGCGCACATTCTCTATCTCCGCCTCCACATCCATCGTAGAGAGCGAGAGGCTGAGGTCGTTCTCGCCAGCCTTGCCAAGGTCGATAATGTCATTGAAGATATTTAGCAGCATACTCTTGTTCTGGTTGATGAGAGTGAGCAGTTCCTTGTCGTTGTCGGTCATATTCGACTTGTCGAGCATATCAATTGACATCTGTATGGCATTGAGCGGCGAACGCATGAGGTAACCCATATTGGTGATGAAATTCGCCTTCCCCTTCTCATTCTCGCGCGAAACTAAGAGCAACATCTTTGTCTGTCGCTTCAGTTTGCGCTCGAAGAATGCCACCACACTGATGATTATCACTATCGCTATCAGGCAACATGCACCTCCAATGATATATTTCTCGTTGCGCTCGAAGAAGCTGACGGGTTTGCCGAAATATATGGCATCCTTGGGATATAACTTCTCTGGTATGCCGTATCTCTTCAATGTATGATAGTTGAGATATGTGCGTGCGTTCTCAAGCTTGACCAAGGGTATGTCCTTAGGTTGCACTCCATTTTCAATCTTTGTAAGCACATTGATGAGCATGGATTGCAGTTCCTCGGTAGTGGGATATACACCACCGGCAAGAACGCCCTCGCGTATGCCCATATCATAAAGCCCGAAGACCACATCTCCCGTCAGCGAACTGGCGATATAGCGCATGGCGTTGTCGGGATAAATGGCACGGTTGGCTGCGTTCTTGCTCTGACTGAACCACGAGTCGAAGATGACGGCAGTGTTCTTGGGCAGTGTCGCCAAGCGTGTCTTCAGTTGGGCGGTGGTGAGCTTGCTGTTGTTGAGGTCGATAAGGTCGATATTGGGATAATTCTCCTTCACCAAGTGCCTTGTCTGTTCTCTCACCATGAATCCTATCTGCCATGTGTCGCTCACGAGGGCAAGATGCTCAGTCTCGGGCCTCAGACGCAATGCCAGTTGGATGGTTGGATTAACGAAATAGGGGTCGGTGATGAGAGTGGCGTTAAGCCCCTTGCGCGAATCCTCCAACGAGATTTTCATATCCTCCGAAATCTCATGGCACAAACCGTAGTCGGACGCACTGATGGTATAGGTGCCCGAGAAAAGGGCCACACAAGGCACTCTCTTCCAGGCATCATTCATATAGGAGCGATACATTATCCATGCCTCCTCGCCAAGTAGCACCACGATATTCTTCTTGTTAGCGTCGTGCTCGCCCATAAGTCGTTCGGCAGTTTGGTGCATATAACTGCTGTCGCGGTTGGCTACGAGGTCGAGATAATCCACTTCCACATTCCATTTGCGGTCAATCGAGAAGTGGGAGACGATAGAACTTTCGAGTGTTGCCGCCCATCCGTAGCCATGATAATACGAACTGAGCACAAGCACCTTGTTTTCTTGTCTTTTAGATGTATTTTCTCCGTCTGCCGCCATTATGGGTAATATGGCAACGACGGAGAAAAGAATAAATAAAATCAGCTTTTTCATCGTTATTATATTATTTTCTATTCCGCTCCGTCTGAAGCAGGATCTCCACTCACGGGGGTGTCGGTGGAGTTGCCTCCGTCGGCATTGAAGCCCCAGTCGATGGTGGCTGAGGTCAATGACGAGCCGTCCCAACGATAGGCGGTGGAAGAACTGATGGCGGTGAGATAGCGTGCAATGCCAGAGCCTACAACCGATGCACTGAGGGCTGTGCGCTCTTTCTTTCCTGATGCCATGGATGAGCCGTATTGGTCGAGCACATCGTAGGAGATGCTCTCCGTGGTCTTCATCGTGTATTCCTTGGTGTCATCAATACTTGCCGATGACTTCACGCCATACTTCAGGGCGAAGCCGAAAGGCTTGTCGGCTGATATGCTCAACTCCTTCGTCCAGGGCGATGTCTGCACCGGCTCGCTTTTCACCGTGCCGTCCGTCGAGACATAATAGGCGGTCACGTCGGCTACTTGCAGGAGATCTTCGCTGAACGATGCCTGATATTTTGCGGTCACCGCCGTTGCCACCGACGGCTGCGGTACATCCGGTTCGTCGTCACCACCGCACGCCCAAAGGGCAAGTGCGGTGAGAGACATTAATATATATTTCTTTGCTTTCATAATTCCTTACTTTATATACTTCTTATTGTTCTTGATATAAATGCCCTTGGCCGACGACTCGTTGAGCATGCGGCCGTTGAGGTCATACACTCTTTCGGTGCCGTCGAGGTCGATGGTCTTCAGGATGGTTTCGCCGTTGTCGAGCGTCTCCTCCAACCATGACGAGATGGCGCGGGTGGCACGGGTGCCGTTGGCCTGGATGAAGCAACGGTAGGGAGAGATGAACGACTTGCCGTCGGCGGCTACGGGATGCCACTGACCGTCGGTCTGCAGCACGTATGCCTTCTGTCCGGCTGCGTCGGCATTGCCTATCTCAGAGAGTGTACCGAGCATCGAGTAGCCTACGGAGTTCACCTGCGGCAGACGAACCGGTGTGACGGGGATTTCCACCGTTCCACCCTGCTCCACCTTGGCGTCCTCGTTGGCAATGAGGATATAAGGCTGCTGAGCCTCAATCTCGGTCACCTGGGTGAAGACGAGCATGTTGTCGCTCTTGCCACTGAGGGTGTAAGCCCTTGTTCCCTCGGGCACATCGCAAGAGAATGGCAGACAGAGCGAGTAAGGAGCAGTGCGCTTCGTGAATGTGCGGTCGAACGACACGCTGCCTGCGCTGAATGCCTTCGGCACGTCGTAGTCGCGACCCTCGGTGAGGTTGAGGTGCTCGCACTTGAGGCTGCCCTCTGCGCCATACACCACGTTGTCTTTGTCGGACGAGCCATACTTCACAGGCACATATACCACCGTGTTCTTGTTGAATCCCATCTCGCCGATGTTCTCCTCGGAGATTACATCAGTGGAGTCGCAGGCGGTGAAGTCTGCCCATGCCAACTTGCCGTTGCCGGCAAATGCGTTCTGCTCCACCTTCTGCAGTGAGCGGGGCAGTGAGATGCGACGCAGGTCGGCAAGGTCTTTCAGGTCGGAGGCATTGAGAGTGTCGATGGCCGACTTGCTGAGTGACGAGAGGTTGCGGATGCCCTTGAACTGCTCAAACCATCCCTTCACGCTGGTCACGTTCTGCAGGTCGTCGTCGGTGGCTATCACATTGCGTCCGTAGGCGCGGAACACCTCGTCGTCGTCATACTTCACGTTGATGTTCTTGGCGTGGTCGGAATATTGATAGTCGGCGGTATATTTGTCTATCAGCGTCTTCGGCACGTAGAAGTTGTCCACCTGATAGCGTGCGCCCTCGACAGGGTCGGTGAAGGCATCACGGTGAAGCTCGGGCTTGTCGTTGCAGAGGAAGACGATGGTCTTCAACTCAGGACAATCGCCGAAGGCATCGTCGCCGATATATGTGGTGTTGTCGCCAATGACCACCTTCTTCAGATAGAGCATGTCATAGAGGGCGGCATAGTCGATTGACTTCACGCTCTTGGGCAGGATGACTGTCTCGAGGTTGTCGAGGT
>JBJEAY010000593.1:0-7786 GCA_051869575.1 Prevotella sp.
ACGGAATAACAGGAATTAGGGATTAGGAATTAGGGATTAGGAATTAGTTAAAAAACAATAAGGCAGGCAAGTTTGCGGATGACATTCTTGTCTGCCTTGTCTTTTTTTTGTAATTTTGCATCGTTATCGCTAAAAAAGCAATGAAGAAAAAAGGCAATATACTGATTATCGATGACAACGAGGCTATGCTCGTGTCGCTTAGGATGCTACTGAAGAACGTGTGCGAGGATGTGCAGACATCCACTAATCCCAACGCCATTCCTACGCTGATGCGGAGGAAGAAACCCGACGTGGTGCTGCTCGACATGAACTTCGGACGTGGCATCAACAACGGTAACGAGGGTATGTTCTGGCTCAAGGAAATAAAGCGCTTGGAGCCTGATGTGGCAGTCGTCCTGTTTACGGCTTATGCCGACATCGACCTTGCCGTAAGGGGAATAAAGGAAGGAGCGGCCGACTTCATTGTGAAGCCGTTTGAGAACGAGGTGCTAATAGGAAAGATAAAGAAAGCCATGCCTGCCTCCACATCAATATCCCCACTGCCATCTGACGAGGTAAAAGAAGCTGGGGGAACCGCTCTGCATGAAATGGTAAAAAAGGTTGCTCCCACTGATGCCAACATCCTTATCACGGGCGAGAACGGAACGGGCAAGGAGGTGCTGGCTCGTGAGATTCACCGGTTGTCACGACGCTCGGGAAAGCAGATGGTTACTGTGGATATGGGCGCCATCACCGAGACTTTGTTTGAGAGCGAACTCTTCGGATATATGCGTGGCGCATTCACCGATGCCAAGACCGACAAGCCGGGAAAGATGGAACTGGCAGAGGGCAGTACGCTGTTTATGGACGAGATTGGTAATCTCTCCTTCCCCCTTCAGGCAAAACTGCTCACCGCCCTTCAGCGCAGAACTATCACACGTCTCGGTGGAACCAAGGAGATACCCATCAACATCCGTCTTATCACCGCCACCAACCGCAACCTGCAGGAGATGGTGAGGGAAGGGACATTCCGCGAAGACCTGCTCTATCGCATCAACACCATCTGTCTGCACTTGCCGCCACTGCGCGAGCGCAAGGAGGAAATCATCCCCTTGGCAGAGCAGTTTATCAAGCGATATTCTGATTTCTATAACAAGCCCCCACTCAATCTCGACGACAAGGCTCGCCAGCAACTGCTCGACTATAATTGGCCGGGGAACATCAGGGAGTTGGAGCATGCGATGGAAAGGGCGGTGATAATTGGAGAAATCAGTATTTCTCATTCCTCTATCTCCACACCTCAATCATCTGCCCCCTCAACATCCCTCGCCTCCATGGAGCGCGACCTCATAGCCCGCACCATGCGCGAATGTGACGGCAATCTAAGTCTTGTGGCACAACGATTGGACATCGCCCGACAGACCTTATATAATAAAATAAAGAAATATGGACTCTAACGTCATCATCGCCATACTCTGCACGGCAGCCGTATTTGCCATCTTATGCCTTGTGCTCCACCGCCGCTACCGCCGCACCATAGGCAAGGTGACGTTCCTCTTTAATGCCATCGACAACCTCGACTTCTCGTTTAACTTCCCCGAACAAGGACGCGACAAGCTCGTAAACGAGTCGCTCAACCGCATACGACGCATACTCGAAACGGCACGCCGTGAGGCTATTGAGCGCGAACGTTATTACGAGCAGATTATCAATGCCGTGTCAACAGGAATCATGGTGGTGGACGAGCGCGGATGTGTGCTTCAGCATAACGAGGCGGCACTGCGGCTACTCGGTGTGGAAATGCTGACTTTTGAGAGTCAGGCTGCGGAGAAACTTGCATCGGAGGATTTCTCCAAACGTGAGACCACCGCCATGCTTCATGACAAGAAAGTGAGAATAGTAGCATTCAGCGACATTCGCAACGAACTGTCATCACGCGAAATGGAGTCATGGACAAAGCTCATACGTGTGCTTACGCATGAGATAATGAATAATGTGGCTCCGATAACGTCACTCAGCGAAACGCTAAGCCACAAGTCTGACGATAGCGAGATAAAGGAAGGGCTATCGGTTATCAATTCCACCGGCAAGCAACTGCTTACATTCGTGGATAATTATCGCCGAATGACTCTCATTCCACAACCACAACCCAAACTCTTCTACGTCAAGCCATTCCTTGAAAGGATGGTGGCGATAAGCAAGGAATATTCCAAAACATCTGATATACACCAAGACCTCTCTCTCCCCGACCTACTCCTCTACGCCGACGAAAGCCTCATCGCCCATGTCGTGACAAACATACTGAAGAATGCCGTGGAAGCTGGAGCCACCTCTATCACCCTTGCCGCCTACACCGCCCCGGACGACTCGGTATGTATCGACATCAGCAACAACGGCAAGCCCATACCCTCCGAAGAGGCACAGCAGATCTTCGTACCCTTCTTCACCACCAAGCCCACAGGCAGCGGCATCGGTCTGAGTATCTCCCGCCAGATAATGAAGCAGAGCGGTGGCAGCATCGAACTGATTCCATCCGGCAATGCCACCACCCTCTTCCGACTGAGATTCTCGTAAGCATTGTCTATATCAACTTATATCCTATTCCCCTGACGTTGATGATTCTGACTTGAGAGTCGCGGGAGAGTTTGTGGCGCAGTTTGGTGATAAAGACATGAAGACTGCGGGTGTTGAAATAACTGTCATCGCCCCACAGTTCGAGCAGGATGTCACGATTATCAACCACCTCACCCTTGCTGCTGCAAAGCAGGCGAAGTATCTCTGACTCACGATGAGACAAGGGGATAATCTCGGTGTCGGCATTGTCGGCGGCATACACTAAATGCTCCTTCATCGTGTCGAGCTGATAATCACCAATGACAAACTTTGTGGGCACCTCATCTTGCGGGATGTCACGAGGAACAAAAGCACGCCCAACGAGAGCCTTTATGCGCACTATCAGTTCGAGCATTCCAAACGGTTTGCGGAGATAGTCGTTGGCTCCCGCCTCAAATCCCCTCACCACATCCTCTGTCTCTGAAAGGGCAGTGAGAAAGAGTATCGGAGTTGTGACATCCTTGTTTCTTATTCTTTTCACCATCTCCAATCCGTCCATATTGGGCATCATCACGTCAGCCACGACTACGTCGGGACGTTCATGGAAGAACAGTTGCAGCCCACGCTCTCCATTCTCGGCAGTAATTACCTGAAAGCCCTGCGAGTTGAGTGTGTCACGGATGATGATGGCAAGCGTGGCCTCATCCTCCACCAATAGTATTTTAATCTGTTTCGTCATGTCGTTTGTCTGAATAAGAGTGTGAATGTCGTTCCTTTTCCCTGTTCGCTTTCCACATCGACTGTTCCGTCATGCAGCCTCATCATCGTGGCCACATAGTAAAGGCCGAGCCCATAGCCCTTCACGTCGTGCAGGTTGCCGTTGGGCACACGGTAGAACTTGTCGAAGATATGCTGCTGATGAGCCTTTGCAATTCCTATGCCATTGTCGCTAATCTTGATAATGACATTGCCAACAGCATCTTTTTTACATATTATGCCAATCCTAACGTTCTCCCGGGAGTACTTTATGGCATTGTCGCATATATTGCTGATAATCTGCATAAAATGCTGGCGGTCGGCAAACAATGTGAGATTATCATGAACAACATTAAGGGAAATGTCAAGCGGTTTCTTAGTCCTCAACCGTTGTTCCTCCACTATGTCGGCAAGTGTATTCTGCAAGTCTATTTCTTCCTTGTTGAGTGTAAATGTCTTTCGCCGTTTCATGCTTGTGGATAATATCTGTTCTATCATTCCGCCAAGTTTCCGCAATTGCTCCAACGACATCTTCAGATAGTTTTCGCGCGTCTCCCTGTCGAGGTCGTCGGCAAACTGCAACAGGGCATCATTGGCGGCGTAAGCCACTGATACTGGAGTCTTGAGTTCGTGGGTGATGTTATGAGTAAAATCATCCTTCATCTCCTCAAGCGAGCGCTGGCGGAGCATTGTCCTGATGAGATACCAAAACACGAAGACAAGAACGATGAAGGTGGCTGCCGAACTGGCGAGGATGCCAGTCATCTGCCGCAACACGCTTTTGCCGAGCGGTTCTATGCGCAGGCGATAGAGAAGGTTGCTCGATGTGTCGTATTTATAGTCGAAGACAAGCGACTCGGCTGATGGCACATAGCCGGGGGTGGTGATAGTGGCGAGTGTATCGACTTTCACTCCTGCCATTGCTTGCGGCACAACACTCAACTGTTTCAGGTGATGCCGTGAGTCGATATGTCTCTCAGTCAAGCGTGCAGTCAACAGACTGTCGAATACTCTTATGTCAGGTTCACTCACCATATCAATGCCCGAATGTATGCCCTGTTGCATCATCTTTGTAAGGTCATCTACCGTCTGTTTTTTATCTACCATTCCCACAAACATAGTCTCCTTATTGCCAACTACTGCCGACTTGGGAGCATTGTCTGTGCGTTGAGAGTTGATGTTCACATACAACATGCGGTTTTTTCCTTGTCTCCTTCGCTTTACTGTAAGACTGTCGCGCCATCCAGCTTGTTGGATTACGATGGCATCCGTGTCGTTGCGTGTCACTTTTGTCCGTGTACCCTGATTTACGAGTTTATTGTTCTTATCAAGTGAATATCCCGTTTGGAACGACACTTCCCCATGCTTCGCCTTCTTGTCTTTTGCCAATTTGGCTATTCTCATCACTAACTCGTTGTAGTCGCTGATGCGCATAGACTCCCTTACAGCCGTCTCCATCTCCTGCTTTTGGGTGACGTAGAGGTTGTAGAGCCAGTATGACTGATAGGCGAAAATCGCGATGAGAGCAGTGCATACCAATATTGTTATAGTCTTCAATGGCAATTTCATGCGGCAAAGATAACACTTTTTCCTCTAAGCGCAAAGGAATGATAAGACTAAATAACACTTTTCTTTCTTGGCTGTAAGACTACATAACACAAATCACTTCCCTCGCAACGATATTTGCCGTACCTTTGCAGCCGAATAATAACGAAAATAAGAACAATATGAAAAAAGCGATTATCACATCTATTATTATGCTCATGTCACTCAGTGCCAATGCACAGGAAGTGACGGATTCCACTGCCATTGCATTTAATGACAGTTTGTTTCAAACATTGCCCGAACTGTTGGTAACCGGAAATAAACCAGTGGTGAAGGTTGACGGTGCAAAACTCGTGTTCGACGTCAAGCATCTGATTAAGAACAAACCTGTGGATAACGCCTTTGATGCGTTGAAGCAGTTGCCTGGGGTGACACCCCAAGGCGATGACATCAATCTCGGGGGAATGCCGGTTGAGCTGATGATTAACGGCAAACTGACATCCATGTCGCGCGAGCAAGTTGTCACCTTACTCAAATCCATGCCCGCAAGTCGTGTGCAGAATGCCGAGATGATGTATTCCGCCCCTGCCAGATATCAGGTTAGAGGGGCTTTGATAAATATCACGCTGAGCAAGGATGCCTCAATGGACACGTCGCTCCAGGGAGAACTATTCGCCAAGGTAGAGGCGAAGGACGAGGCACACTTCAACGAGCGTGCCTCACTCGCTTTCCACAAGGGCATCGTCTCCGTTGACGGTTATTACTCTTTCACTCATGGCAAGGCATTCCAAACTACCGACAAGACGGGGGTACACACTCTCAGCAACGGCGAAAAGCACGACATCGACACTCGTATGGCGATATGGGGCGACAAGTGTCCCACACACGACTATCGCCTTGCCGCCGACTTCGACTTTGCCCAAAACCACCAGCTCAGCATCTCTTATTCGGGAAACTACAAGCAGCAGGACCATCACACGGAAATGACCGGTTTGCAGATGTCATCGATGACAAACCATATCAAGGACATCCTGCATAATGCCCACCTCGACTACACGCTTCCCATCGGTCTCAACCTTGGTGCCGACTTCACCTATTATGAAGACAATATAGAGCAAGCCCTAACCAGTATGCTCTTGGGCAACAATCTCGACTTCGTAAGCACCTCGCAACAGCGCATCAACCGCTCGAAGTTCTTTGCGCGTGAGGAACACAAATTGGGGAAGAAGGCAATGGTGAACTACGGAATGGTATATACCCACATCATTGACCATAGCCGTCAGCAATATGTGCCGACAGGTGAAACTACCATCGAGCAACTCCCATCGCCACTATTCTCACGCCGCACGGAAAATATTCTGAACATTTATGGAGGAGGAAACATACAACTGAGCGACAAACTGTCCGCCGAACTCTCGCTTGCCGCCGAACATTCAAAGACCACCCTGTGGGACGAATGGGATCTCTATCCCACTCTGACAGCCACCTATATGCCACAATCAGGTCGAATGTGGCAACTGTCGTTCACCACCGACAAGAAATATCCCGAATTTTGGGCAATGCAGAATGTTACCTCTTATTATGGAGGAAACTACGAGCATATCGTGGGCAACCCGGCACTCAAGCCATCTAAGGAATTCTCTCTTTCGCTCCTGCACGTGCTCCACAACAAATACATCTTCCGCGGATGGTTCAGCCACACCAAGGACTATTTCACGCAGACCATGTTCCAGGCTCGCGACCAACTCGTGGAGATTGACAAGTTCGACAACTTCAACTTCCGCCAGGAAGCAGGCCTCATGATTAGTTCGCCATGGAAACCTGCTTGGTGGCTCGACTCGCGCGCCACAGTCTTCGGCGAGTGGATGCGAGTGAAAGACAACGACTACTTCGACTGTCCCTTCGACCGCAACATCGCATACGCCATGCTGTCAGCCAATGCCACCTTCCGTTTTGTGCGCAGTCACGACCTCTCGCTCACCCTCAACGGCTTTGCCCGCACCAAGGCATATCAAGGTCCTATGGACTTGCCCGCATCCGGTAATCTTGACATCAACCTTCGCTATGCCTTCTGCGGCGGCAATGCCATTGTCAACCTCTATTGCAACGACATCTTCCGCACGATGATGATCACTCCCGAGAATCACTGGGGAGGCCAGAACATGCGCACGAAATACTCCTGCTACACCACCGCAGGCATCTCCTTCACCTACCGTTTCGGCGGCTATAAGGCAAAAGACCGCGAGGCCGTTGACACGTCGAGGATGAAGAAGTGACTGCCTTTTCCCGTTGGAATAAGGCAGAGCTATGTCTTCGAGTTCATCACATATTGTATATACCATGTCTTCCCCGTCTGTCGTGCTCCCGTGAGAAGCAAGGCAAACTTGCCGGATTTGAAGTGATTGGCAAATATTCCATCTATTTTTCGACTAAACATATTATCTCGTTTTTCCAATGTTCAAGTACAAGGAATACACTTTTCCAAGTGTGTTTTTGCCGCTTTTGCCATCCACTTTTAGGCATTTGAATACAAGGTAAGGAGACAGTGCCAATTGTTAAATAAGCATAAATACACAGCACGCTAATCACTATATACGGCTTGACTCACAATGAATACAACTGTGATTTCATAAGTGTTGTGACCTTGGAGGACTTATTTGCGGAATAAACGGTATGCATTTCCCGTATGGACATGAATATTCATGGAAACTGTATCTTCTTGTCGCGTGTCGGGAAATCAAGAAGGCATGACTTCGTCACCAAAACCATCGCTCACAGAGCCACTCATGTCAGCAGTGCGATTGTCGCGTTCGTCAAATATCCAACCCTATATGATACATATCTTTCATTTTTTACTAACCTTCAATTTTAGAATACCTGTCTTTGGCTGAGGTATCTCGGCACACCCGACAAGCCCTGTGGGAAGAATGTACGGATGCTAACCCAAAAACTG
>JBJEAY010000594.1:0-7784 GCA_051869575.1 Prevotella sp.
TTCGCAGCAAACCAAAGGACCATGGTATGGGCAACCTCATCGAGGGCGAACTCCCCGAGGGTGCCAAGGTCGTTGTCGTCGAGGACCTTATCTCCACTGGTGGCAGCAGTCTCAAGGCTGTCGAGGCATTGCGTGCTGCCGGTTATGAGGTTGTCGGTATGGTGGCTTCCTACACCTACGGTTTCCCCGTTGCTGAGGAGGCATTCTCGAATGCAGGAGTAAAGCTCGTCACTATCAGCGACTATGCTCATGTTGTAGAGGTGGCTGCCGCTACAGGATATATCAAGCAAGAAGATGTTGACGTGCTGCATGAGTGGCGCAAGGATCCCGCCAACTGGGGCAAATAATCTATTAGAGTTATGGGAAAGACAAGATTCGAAAGCACAATCAAGCAGATACCCTATCCCCAGCAGTCGGTGTATGACATGCTCAGCAATCTCGACAACATCGCCAAGGTGATGGACCGCATACCCAAGGACAAGATCAAGGATATGGAGTTCGACCGCGACCATGTCAGCATGTCGGTTGACCCCGTGGGATTCATCAAGTTGGCAGTATGCGACCGCGAGGAACCCAAGTGTATCAAGTTTCAGACCGAGCAGTCGCCTGTTCCGTTCTTTGTATGGATTCAGATGCTCCCCGTCACCGACACTACAAGCAAGATGAAGGTGACTGCCGAGGCCGATCTCAATCCCTTTATCAAGGCGATGGTGCAGAAACCTCTTCAGGATGGCGTCGAGCAGATTGCCGAGGGACTGGCGAGGATTCAGTATAATTAGGAATTAGGGATTAGGAACCTTAATTCTTTAATATTTTAATGTTTTAATATCACGAAGTGATGAAACTTTGGGAAAAAAATTTTGAGATAAACAAGGAGATTGAGCGATTCACAGTGGGTCGCGACCGCGAGATGGATATGTATCTTGCCAAGTATGATGTGCTTGGCTCCATGGCACATATCACCATGCTCGAATCCATCGGTCTGCTTGAGAAAGACGAACTCACCCAACTGCTTGCCGAACTGAAGAATATCTACAAGGCATGCGAGAGGGGAGAGTTTGTTATCGAAGATGATGTAGAGGATGTCCACTCTCAGGTTGAGATGCTCCTCACACGCAAGTTGGGCGACATGGGCAAGAAGATACACAGCGGACGCTCGCGCAACGACCAGGTGCTCGTTGACCTCAAACTCTTCACTCGCCATCAGCTCAAGGATATAGCCTACGAGGTGAAGAGCCTTTTCGACGAACTCATCGCCAAGAGCGAGCAGTATAAGAACGTCCTCATGCCTGGCTACACCCATCTGCAGGTGGCAATGCCCAGTTCGTTCGGTCTTTGGTTTGGTGCCTATGCCGAGAGCCTTGCCGACGACCTCTTGTTCCTGCAGGCGGCATATCGCATGACCAACCGCAACCCCCTCGGTTCTGCCGCTGGCTACGGTTCGTCGTTCCCCCTCAACCGCACTATGACCACCCGGCTCCTTGGCTTCGACTCCATGGACTATAATGTGGTGTATGCACAGATGGGACGAGGCAAGATGGAGCGCAATGTGGGCTTCGCCATTGCCACCATCGCCGGCACACTCGCCAAGATGGCTTTCGATGCCTGTATGTTCAACAGTCAGAACTTCTCGTTCGTCAAGCTCCCCAAGGAGTGCACCACCGGTTCGTCGATTATGCCGCATAAGAAGAATCCCGACGTCTTCGAACTCATCCGCGCCAAGAGCAACAAGCTCCAGGCTCTGCCGCAACAGGTGACGCTGATAATGAACAATCTGCCCGTGGGCTATTTCCGCGACCTTCAGATTATCAAGGAAGTATTCCTGCCGGCTTTCGACGAGCTCAAGGACTGTCTCGAGATGGCTGCCTATATCATCAACAAGATAGAGGTGAACGAGCATATCCTCGACAATCCTATGTACGACCCGATGTTCTCCGTCGAGGAGGTCAACCGTCTTGCCGCCAACGGCATGCCCTTCCGCGATGCCTACAAGAAGGTGGGTCTCGACATCGAGGCAGGCAACTTCGTGCCCGACAAGAACATCCATCACACTCACGAGGGCAGTATCGGCAATCTCATGAACGACAAGATCCAGCAGCTCTTCAACTCCATCCTCTCCGACTTCCACTTCGAGCGTATGGAGGAGGCAGAGAAGGCTCTGTTGTTATAATATATTATATAATAATGTATAAGGATATTATTCGTGTTTTTATGATAGCCGTTGTACTGCTGTTGTCGGCATGCGATGCCGAGCAGCAGTACAACAGCCATTATCCATGCAACTTCATCTTCTATCCGCAGCACCATCCCGAGAGCTCTCTCTCCAAGGTGAACGAGACCAACCCCGGATTCTTCGTTGCCGTAGAGGTGAAGCGAGTCAACGGCATCAACACCGTCTATTGCTCACCCAATAGCGGCAATGCCGACGCACCGTTGAAACTGACCAACGAGGTGGAGAACAACCGCCTCTCATATACCGACATGGGAGCCGGAGGCCGCCTCATCATCGGTTGCACCACGCTCAACGGACTTCGTGCCTACGACGGTATGTGCCCAGTCTGCCTTGAGAGTCTCAGCGGCACCAATTACCCCCTCACATGGTGCGACAACGGCAAGAACGTCAAGTGCTCCCGCTGCTCCACCGTCTATTCGCTCAACAACGATGGAATCAGTGTCGAGGGCAAGCAGTCGCGACTCCTGCAATATCACTTTTTGTATGGCGTAGGATACGACCAAACACAAATTATTCGCATAACAAATTAAAAATACAGTTAAATAACATTAAATATAGGATTTAATTCCTAATTCCTAATTCCTAATTCCCAATTTCTTCGTACCTTTGCAGTCCGATTAGCTGGGGGAAGACTTAGAGCCCCCTTGACAAGGTGTGTTAATAGTTGTGCCTTTGGCCAGACACGACGGTTAGTGAATCATCTGTCAGAACAATAAAGAATAATGTTTTTTAGTAGTAAAATTTAAATTTTAAAATGAACACTTTAAGTTACAAGACTATTTCCGTCAACAAGGAGACAGCTAAGAAGGAGTGGGTAGTTATCGACGCTACAGACCAGGTTGTTGGTCGCCTCTGCTCAAAGGTAGCCAAGCTCATCCGCGGAAAGTACAAGCCAACTTTCACTCCGCACGTAGATTGTGGAGACAACGTAATCATTATCAATGCCTCTAAGGTCGTATTCACCGGCAAGAAGGAGACAGATAAGGTTTACACCCGTTATACCGGTTATCCTGGTGGACAGCGTTTCAACACTCCCGCCGAGCTTCGCAAGCGCGAGGGTGGAGTAGAGAAGATTATCCGCCATGCTGTTAAGGGCATGCTCCCCAAGGGCCCGCTCGGTCGCAGCCTGCTGAACAACCTCTACGTATATGAGGGAACTGAGCACAAGCACGAGGCTCAGAAGCCAAAGACAATAGATATTAACCAGTATAAATAATTAAGGTAGAATGGAAGTAATTAACGCAATTGGTCGCCGCAAGAGTGCTGTAGCACGCGTATATGTCAGCGAAGGAACTGGCAAGATCACGATCAATAAAAGAGATATCACAGAATTTTTCCCGTCAGCTATTCTCCAGTATGTCGTAAAGCAGCCATTGGCAGAGCTCGGCGCTGTTGAGAAGTATGACATCAAGGCCAACCTCGACGGTGGCGGTTTCACAGGTCAGAGCCAGGCTCTTCGCCTCGCTATCGCCCGCGCCTTGGTAAAGATTAACGCAGAAGACAAGAAGACTCTCAAGGACAAGGGATTCCTCACACGCGACTCTCGTGCCGTTGAGCGTAAGAAGCCAGGTCAGCCCAAGGCTCGCCGTCGCTTCCAGTTCAGTAAGCGTTAATGCGCTATCTTGTTTAGCATCTAAACCGGCTCGACTCCTCGAAATGATCGGGAGAGGACTACCCGCCGGTTGGTTCTAACAAAACAGAATTAAAAAAGAAAGTAAACAACATTTTTAAAGCATTTAAGACAATGTCAAGAACAAATTTTGATATGCTGCTGCAGGCTGGCTGCCACTTTGGCCACCTCCGCCGCAAGTGGAATCCAGCAATGGCTCCATACATTTATACAGAGCGTAACGGTATTCACATCATCGACCTCCACAAGACCGTAGTCAAGATTGACGAGGCTGCCGAGGCTCTCAAGCAGATTGCCAAGTCTGGCAAGAAGATCCTGTTCGTCGCTACTAAAAAACAGACTAAGGACGTGGTTGCCGAGAAGGCTACAAGCGTCAACATGCCCTACGTTATCGAGCGTTGGCCGGGCGGTATGCTCACCAACTTCCCGACAATCCGCAAGGCTGTGAAGAAAATGGCGAACATCGACAAGCTCATGAACGATGGTACATACTCTAACCTCTCTAAGCGTGAGCTCCTGCAGATCACACGTCAGCGTGCAAAGCTCGAGAAGAACCTCGGTTCTATCTCCGACCTTACACGTCTGCCCTCTGCTCTTTTCGTTATCGACATCTGCAAGGAGACCATAGCCGTCAAGGAGGCCAAGCGCCTGGGTATCCCCGTATTCGGTATCGTTGACACCAACTCCAACCCCAACGACGTTGACTTCGCTATTCCTGCCAACGACGACGCTAAGGACAGCGTAGAGGTAATCCTCAACGCATGTTGCGGCGCTATCGCCGAGGGTCTTGAGGAGCGCAAGGCTGAGAAGGCCGACGAGAAGGCTGCCGAGGCTCAGGGCGAGGAGGCTGCCGAGGGTAAGGCTAAGCGTGGTGCTCGCAAGGCACGCAAGGATGCTCCTGCCGCTCCAGCCGCTGAGGAGGCTGCTGCTGAATAAATATTAAAATATTAAAGTATTAAAGAATTAAAGTTTTATGGCTTACAAACCAAATATGGAAGACATCAAGAAGCTCCGCACCATGACTGGTGCCGGACTTGCTGATGTCAAGAAGGCTCTCACCGACGCTGAGGGCGATTTCAACAAGGCTATGGAGGTTATCCGCGAGAAGGGACAGGCTATCGCTGCCAAGCGTTCTGACCGCGAGACTTCTAACGGTTGTGTTCTCGTGAAGGCTGTTGACGGCTTCGCTGCCATCGTGGCTCTCAAGTGCGAGACCGACTTCGTTGCCAACGGTGCTGACTACATCAAGCTCACACAGGATATCCTCGACGCAGCTGTTGCAGCCAAGGCCAAGAGCCTCGACGAGGTTAAGACTCTCACTATCGCCGACGGAACAAACGTTCAGGACGCTGTAGTGGCTCGCTCTGGTATCACCGGTGAGAAGATGGAGCTCGACGGCTACAACTTCATCGAGGGCGACAATGTAGAGGTTTACGACCACATGGGCAAGCACACTCTCTGCACCATGGTTCAGACCAACAAGGAGGCTAAGGAGCAGGGTCACGCCATCGCTATGCAGGTGGCTGCCATGAAGCCCGTAGCCCTCAATCAGGAGTCTGTTCCCCAGACCATCATCGACGAGGAGATTCGTGTCGCTGTCGAGAAGACCAAGCAGGAGCAGGTGCAGAAGGCTGTTGAGGCTGCCTTGAAGAAGGCTGGCATCAACCCCGCACACGTTGACTCTGAGGATCACATGGAGTCAAATATGGGTAAGGGCTGGATCACCGCTGAGGATGTTGCCAAGGCTAAGGAGATCATCGCCACCGTATCTGCAGAGAAGGCTGCCAACTTGCCTGAGCAGATGATTCAGAACATCGCCAAGGGTCGTTTGAACAAGTTCTTCAAGGAGTCTTGCCTCCTCAACCAGGAGTTCATCCAGGACAGCAAGCTCTCTGTAGCTGACTATCTGAAGGCTGCCGACAAGGAGCTGACAGTGGTTGACTTCAAGCGCTTCACTCTGGCTGCTGAGTAATTCATTCGAGACTCATATTCATAAAGCATCATACTATTTGTTTTGGAGGATTGTGGGATAATATCCTGCAATCCTCTTTTACTTTTTTTTAACCGATACACCAATTCTTTGAAATATGAAAAAACTCACCATTATCACTTTCCTCACCCTTCTGTCGCTTAGTGTAAAAGCCATGGATCACGACCTCGATGCCCAGTCGTGGTGCAAGAATGTCGTCATGGGATGGAACCTCGGAAATGCCCTCGAAAGTGCAGGCGGTGCCTGGGATTACGATGAATATGCCTGGACCAATGTATGGGAGAAAGACTATGCCAAGTGGGAAACTGCTTGGGGAAATCCCAAGACCACAAAGGAAATGATACACGCCCTAAAAGAACACGGATTTAACGCCATACGTGTGCCAGTTAGATGGGTGCCTTATGCCGACATCGAGACTATGGAAATCGACGAGTCTTGGATAGCTCGCGTGAAGGAGGTCGTAGATTGGTGTATGGCCGAGGATATGCAAGTGATACTTAATACCCATCACGAACTATGGCTTGAGAGTTACCCAATTTATACCATGAAGGAGACTTTGAATGGGAAACTTAGAAAATTATGGACAAACATCGCTACAGCCTTTGCTGATTATGATGGTCGTCTTGCCTTTGCAGGTACTAATGAGGTGACTGTGAATTGGGCAGCTCCCACTGCCGAAAACTACGACGTGCAGAATAGTTATAATCAGATATTCATCGATGCAGTGCGAGCCACAGGCGGCAACAATGCCAAGCGCAATCTCATTGTGCAGACCTATGCCACTGATCCGACCTATGGACTTGCAGGATTTGTCATTCCCGACGACCCCACGGAAAATCGTCTTTCAGTAGAGTTCCATTATTATTCGCCCTATTCCTATTGCAGTGGTGGTGAAGGCAGTTATTTTTATTGGGGTAAGGCATTTGCCGATAAGGGTAAGATTACCCCCGACGGCAATGAAGACACTATTGCCAATCTCTTTCTCAAGCTTCGCAAGGAGTGGTGGGACAAAGGACTGGGCATAGTGATGGGAGAGTATGGATGCTCTCATCATTTCACCGACGATGACAAGCAGACACAGGAGGCCAACGAACAGTATTATCTGGAGACCTTGGTGTCAGAAGCCCGCAAAAACGGTTTCGCCGCCTTCGTCTGGGATAATAACGCTTACGGCAATGGTAGTGAGAAATTCGGCATTTTCAATCGCAATAATAATATGTCGGTGGATGCTCCGTTCTTTCTCGAAGGCATCAAGGAAGGCTCCAAGACCCAGTTTGTCGCCGATGTCGAATATAATGAAGGCGATTCCGACGTTGGTGTTGGTGGCAAGGTAATATGGGAAGGTGAGAAACTATTGAATTGGGGTGAAGGATTCCAAAAGTTTATTGCAGCATCCGAGTTTTCGTCATTCACCGACAAAGCGACAATCGTGTTATACTATTATCAGGATAAGAATGCCAGCTACGAAGACATTCAGTTGATGGATGGAACATGGAGCGCAACTTTGCCTTTCACAGTAGGAGATTCCAAGTTTGACGGCGATTTCGATCCTCGTTCATTCTATTCCACCATTGGCGAAAGTCATATCACCCCGATGATATTCACCGGTTCTTCACTATCCAAGCTCAAGTCAGTTGGTGTTAACATCCAGGGCTATGGAGTCGTTCTTACCAAGATTGTAGTCATGTCCGAGCCCAACGCTATCCTCCTTCACACCGTGATTCCTGAATCTGATGATGCTGTGTATGACCTTCGCGGCATGAAGGTCGGCACTCCTCAAGATGGTAAGGTGTATATTGTGAAGGGCAAGAAGATAATCAAATAGAGCTTATTCGATTATCCCCTTTTGGCCCACCACTGCCCGAAGACCTTATAGCCTTCGGGCAGCACATGGCCCTGCAACTCGGGAAACCACCGCCTCAAATCCTCGA